>JAHBUW010000005.1 GCA_019637875.1 Pseudobdellovibrionaceae bacterium
GTTCGAGTTCACCTTCACGCGAATGTCGAAGCGTCCCTGCGCCACCCGTTGCGTCGCCTGGAAAAGCTGGGTCAGCGCGGCGGTCAGGCTTTTCGAAGCCACGAGCGAAATGATCACGGTCATACAAATCAGAACCGCGAAGAAGATGATCGATTTGCGGATCAGGATCGTCACCGCTTGCAGCGCCGCTTTCTTCGGAACCGCCGAGACGACCGCCAGCTGACCGAAGTTGATGCGCGCGAAGGAAACCAGGAAGCTTTCACCCTTCGGATCGACGACCTCTTCGGTCCCCGCGGGCTGGGGCGCTTCCTTCGCGTTCAGAAAACCGACGGCGAAGCGCGTCTCGAGAGCCTTGCCTTCGCTTTCGGACGGCCCGATCAGGATCCGGCCCTGGCTGTCGATCAAGAAATTTTCCGAAGCTCCGGGTGAACGGAACGCCTGGAAAAGATCCACCGACTTGGCGTAGATCAGAAAAATGTAACGGCGGCCGTTCAGGGGATCGTCGACGTACTCGCCGATCAGCAAGTTGTCTTCGTTCAGCGGAATCGCGACCAAACGTTTCGCGTGCGGAATCTGTTCGAGCAAATTTCCTTTGGATAAAATCTGTTCCAACTTCAACTGCGAAGCCGTCGGCTGCCCCGCCACTTTCGGCGCCGGCGGGGTCGGCACGGGAGTCGCGGCCACCGCCGGTTCCGTGAAAATACCCGAACCGGCGACGGCCCCGGATGCCGCCGTCGCCCCCGACCCGGCCTCGACCGGCGAACTCGCCGAAGGGACCGGTGTCGGTACGACGGCCGGAGCGCTCACTGGACTTGCGGCGGGCATATCCCGCGAAACCATCGCGCGCTGGACGAAACGCCCTGTCTCGTCCTGGGCGAAAGCCGCAACCCAAAGAAGCGGACTCTCAACTTGAAGCAAACTGCGCGAGACCGGACCGAAGACCTGGCGCTCACCGAAGTCCTGGAGAATGGGCCGGGCCGAAGTGAGGATCGAGTTTAGATCCGTGGAGGTCTGCTGGCTTAACGTCTTGGAGAAGGCGCTCGTGCCTTCGAAAACGTACGCAATTTTGTCGTTCTGAAAGACTTCGATCGCAATGTAAAGATATGCCCCGAGCACGCACAGCGGAAGCAGCGTCAAAAGCAGCAAAATTTTAACTCGAATCGAGAGTGATCTGGGCTGCGACATGGGTGCATCTATTTCACGATTTTTTTTCGCGTTTGTCGACTGGTCCAGGACCTCTGTCCCTGAATGTTTTCGACCTAAAACCGAAAAGAATCCAAGAGCTTGATGATGTTACAGCAGTTTGATTCCAAAGAACGATCGATCCTATTGGGAGCCCTCTTGGCTCTCGTCGGATTGCTTTTTCTTTTGTACGACGATTCGCTGTTGATGGATTCACTCAGTGAACGTGACATCACTCCCATCGGACAAGTCGTTCCCATCACGAACGACGTTCGTCACAAGCAGAATCAAGATTTCCAATGGCGCAACGTACGACGCACGAGAATTCTGGGCTGGGGCGACGGCGTATTCACGGGCGCGAAATCTTCGGCGCGGGTTGAGCTGAACGACGGAAGCGAAATCACGCTGCAGGAAAACTCGCTCGTGGTCTTCGTGCCGGGACAGAAAGATCTGACCCTGGATCTGAAATTCGGTAGCGTGAAATCGCAGATCGCCGACAACAGCTCCCTCATGATTCAAGTCGATGGGGAAACGCTGAGCCTGAACGGTCAGAACGCGGTCGTCGAAATCGGCAAGAAGGCCGGTGAAGACGTCGCGATCAAAGTCGTCTCGGGTGAACTGAACATCGAAGACAAAAACAAAACCAAACAGCGCGTCTTGGCCGGCGAAACCGCGGGCGTGAAACCGACACCCACGCCCAAGCCGACCCCGAAACCGACTCCGGTCGCGACGCCGCCCCCTACGCCCACTCCGACTCCCACACCGGTCCCGACGCCGACACCCACCCCCACACCGGAACTGCCCGCGCAAGTCGGTATCGAGTGGACCCAACCGCGCAACCGTTCGCAGTACCAGATCAGCCTCGATGCGGACGGGAATCCCTCGGAAAAAGCGCGCGTGCAATTCAACTGGGTCATCCCCGCGAACAATCCCGTCAAGGGCGTCGGCTACGACATTCAGGTCGCGAAAGATCCCGCCTTCAAAACACCGATGGTCGATCATGGCATTCGCAAGTCGCAGGCCCGCTTCGAGTTCACGACCGAAGGAAAATACTACGCGCGCGTCCGGGTGAAACTGGATCCCGAATCCGACGAGGCAAAAACCGTAAAGACACCTTGGAGTTCACCGCTCGAGGTGCAGGTGAAGTTCCGCGAGGCCCCGACACTCGAGGCCCCCGTGCTCGCCAAACCGCAACAGGTCATCGACGGTGACGCGCAGAAGTCCGCGGAGCTGCAGTGGTCGCGCGTCAAGGGCGCGAAAAATTACCGCATTGAATTTTCGAAGAGCGCGACCTTCGGTCCCGACGTCGAGAAACAAGATCTCGATGACAACAAACTCAACTTCCGCCCGAATCAAGGCGGTCAAGTCTACTACCGCGTGCGCGGCTTGACGAAGGACGGGAAACCCGGTCTGCCGTCGATGGTGGGCTCGGTCGAAACCAGCATCTCGACACCCGTGCTGAAACCGATCGACAGCGTCAAGACGTTGGGTCAACGCCCGAACGATCCGCCGTCGCAGGTCGAACTCAAGATGCTGTGGTCGAAAGTCACGATCGCCCAGGGCTACGAAGTGAACATCTCGCCGAACGCGGATTTCCGCGACCCGATCACGTTCAACACGAAGGCGACCAAGGGCGCGCTCAAGGTCACCAAACCCGGAACTTACCATGTTCGGGTGCGCGCCCTGAACGGTGTCTCGGAACCGATCAGCCCATACTCGAACGTCGAGCAGTTCATCTATGAATATAAGATTCCGCTCGGTTCGCCGGTTTTGAAGGAACCGATGAACAATGTGACACTTTTCTTCCAGGACAAAGACACCGTCTATTATATGGGGTGGACGAAAGTCCGCGAAGCCACCCGCTATCAGGTCGAAGTGTCCACGGACGAGGCGTTCAAACGACCGCTCATTTCAGTCCGGACCGACGATCTCCGATATTTAGTAAGACAAGCGATGCCCGCCGGTAAACTCTATTGGCGCGTCAAAGCGGAAAACGACGAACGCGAATCGCATTGGAGCGAGGTGCGTTCGCTCACCATTTTCAACGGTCGTAAGGCCGAAGGAAACGGCAACTGATGGATCTGAAGATTTTCGATACGCTGCTCGAACCCACGTTCGTCCTCGATCAAGAGGGCCGGGTTCGCTATTGCAATGAGCCCGCAGCGCTCATTTGCGATCAAAGCGTGCGGAAACTCATGCGCTCCCGTCCTTATATTAAGGAGCTTTTCCGCTTCACGGAAAACATCGAGGCGCTGAACGACATCACCCAGGTCCAGGACGCCTCGCCCTACCAGGAAACCTCATTCGAAATGGACGGCGGCAAAACCGGTCGCGTGCAGCTGACATTGCAACCCCTGCCGCCCGATCCCGAAGACGGATCGCCCCGGTGGCTGGTGTTTTTCCGTGACGTGACTCTTGAAGAAACGCTCCAGCGCAAATACCGCGCGGAACTCGAGAAAAAAGAGCACGTCATCCAAGCGCTCGAAGAGGCGCAGAAAAAACTCGAAGACTACTCTCGCAACTTGGAAAAGATGGTCGCCGAGCGCACCGCGCAGTTGAGCGCGATCAACTCGCAAATGAAGGCGCTGCTCGACAGTTTGGGTCAGGGTTTCCTGATCTTCGATCGACAAGGGCGCTGCCTGGAAATCGCCTCCAAAGCCTGCGAACACATTTTTGAAACCGATCCGCGCGGCAAAAGCATCCACGAGGTGCTGCGCCAATCCGAAAACGAAACGAAAGCCTTCCAGCGTTGGATGGCGACCGCTTTCGCCGAAATGCTCCCGTTCGAAGACCTGGCCCCGCTGGCCCCTCCCAAATATGCGCACAGCGGTTACCGGTCGATCGATCTGGGGTATTTCCCGTTGCGCACCGAAGGCGGCGCGATCGAAGGTTTGGTCCTCGTCGGCACCGACGTGACCGATCTGGTCCGCGCGCAAAAGCAAGCCGAGTTGGACCGCGCGCAATCGAAGATGGTCCTCGAACTCGTGAAAAACCGCCGCCAGGTTCTGGGCTTCATCCGTGAAGCGGAAGCGATCATCGGCGAAATTCATGAACAACTCGAAGCCCCCGAGCCCGCGTATGACGTCACCTTCCGCGCCCTCCACACGCTGAAGGGCGGCGCCGCGAGCTTCTCGGTGCAGGATCTGGTCGACCGGATTCACGAAGGCGAAGAGATCTTGGGGCACTGGCACGAAAGCCCCTCGGCCGAAAATCTATCGCCCTTGCATCGCCAAGTGGGCCTTATCGACGAAAGTTTCCGGCAATTCCTGGCGAATACCGACGCGATCCTGGGTTCGCGCGGCGAGGCCGGCGGCGCGACCCGCGAAGTGCGGATCGAAGAGCTGCGTAAATTCTATGACGGGCTCAAAACCCCCGTGATGCGCACCCGCTTCTTCGAAGGCTTTCTGACCGAAAAATCGGCGCAAGTTTTCGCGCATTTCAACGACACCGTGCAGAGCGCGGCTTCGCAGCTGGGGAAAGTCGTCCTGCCGCTTTCGATCGACACGCCCGACTTCGCTTTCTGGCCGGAGCCCTACCAACGCTTGATCGCAAGCCTCGTGCACGCGTTCCGCAACGCCGTCGATCACGGCATCGAAACGCCCGACGTGCGCGAGCAACGGGGCAAAAACCCGGCGGGACGTATTTCACTCACGCTCGAAAAGAACGGTGAACGTCTGCTCTTGCGCATTCAAGATGACGGTAACGGCATCGATCCGTCGAAAATCCGCGACCGCTTGGCCAAAAAAGGTTTCGACACCAGCGTCGAATCCGACGCGCAGGTCATCCAACACGTTTTCGATTCCGAGTTTTCGACACGGGATCAAGTGACGGCCCTTTCGGGACGTGGCGTGGGTATGGATGCGATCAAACACACCGCGAACGAACTGGGCGGTCGGGCGTGGGTTACCTCGGTCCCCGGACAAGGCACCGCGTGTATGGTCGACGTTCCGTGGCTGACGGACGTTCCCGCTTTCCTTAAAGTCGCATAATTTCTATTTTGCGGCGGCAACCTTCGCCCACACGGCGCGAAGTTTTTCTTCAAAAGATTTCGCCGCGAACGGCTTCACGATGTACTGGCTGACACCGGCGAGAATCGCTTCGGTGACCTGATCGCGCTCGGATTCCGAGGTCAGAAGAATGAAAGGGGTTTTGCCAAGAGACTCACTCGCGCGGACTTGGCGCAGAAACTCGAGGCCGGTCATCTTGGGCATATTCCAATCCGACACGATGAGCTCGATCGGCAGTCCCACGGACGCGGCGTTCATCACCAGATTCAGCCCCGCTTCCCCGTCCGACGCCTCGACGATATTTTTGAAACCCAGCGCTTTGAGCTGGTTTTTCACCAAATCGCGGATGGTGGGCATATCGTCAACGACAAGAACCTTCGTGGTCGGTGGGAACATATGGATCATTCTCACGAAATTTCCCGCCCGACACAAGCGGGTTGATGGGGGATCGTCCCGCCCGGGCTTTGATCCAGGCCTAAAAACGCGAGATCCAAAGGAAGTCGGCGCGGGGACCGTAGACTCCCGTCGGGCGCGTGGCCTCTTCGATCTCTTCGGCGCTGGCGCCTTCCACATTCAACTGCGAGAGCGTGACCACCGCGTTCGCGCCGCGCGCACGCAGCCGATCCGGAAGTCCACCGCCGTACTGCACGTGAAACTCGCCCACGATGATGACCAGCACCTGCGCCGGATCGCGACGAAGCGCTTCGAGCGCCTTCCACGCCATCGTGTCGTCCCACAAGCTTTGCGCCAGAAAGTAGCGCTCCAGGGCATCGCCCTTCGGACCGTGCCCGCCCATGGCGTTTTGGAAGCGCTCGAAATAGCCGTCATTCCCGCGCGAAAACTGCGGCGGTAAAAGCGCGTACTCTTCCGCACTCAGCGACTCCAGCCCCCCACGCGCGATCTTGGAGGAGAGAACGCGGGGCGAATTGAGCGCGTAAGTCCATCCCTCACCGCCCAAAGAGAAGCGGATTTGCTCGCGGTAGTAGGCGAAATTCGAACCGCCCCACCCCGCCTCCTTCAAGAAATCCGCTTCCGCGAGTTCCCCGCGCAGATAGCGGTCGAGCGCGTCTTGCGCCGGGTATTCAAGGAACTCCATCCCGACGCTGACTTTGAGTCCGCGCCCGCGAAGCTCTTGCAGCAGCGCCACATGCTGCGCGCTGTGAACCGCATTGTCGTGGGCCTCACCCAGAACGAGGATCGTCCCCGGAGCCACTCGGTCCGCCACATCTTGAAGGGTCTGCGGCCGCAGGTTTTGACCGTCTTTCAGTTCTTGAGCGTGGGCCACGAAGCCCAAAAGGATGATCAAGATCGAGGCAATCGCGCGAATGAGGGGCATGGGACCTCCGAGGCTGGGCATAGCCTCTTCCCGAAGAACGGGCAAGCCCCGCGAAATCAGAAGCCTTTTTTGATCTTGCAGGGGTCCGTAAAGTTTGCTAGACCCACCCTTTCTGTTGAGGAAATTATGGCAAAAAAGAACGCACGTATCATCGTCACTTTGGAATGCACTGAAGCTCGCGGAGAGGGCAAACCCCCGTCGCGCTACACGACCAAGAAGAACCGTCAAAAGACTCCGGGTCGTCTTGAGAAAAAGAAGTACAATCCGAATCTGAAGCGTCACACTCTGCACCGCGAAACCAAGTAAGTTCCGGCTTACATGATTCTCACGGATCAGGAAATTCTGAATTCTATCGAAAAAGGCGAGATCGTGATCTCGCCTTTTCGTCGTGATTGCCTCGGATCGAACTCCTATGACGTGCATTTGGGCGCGGCCCTGGCCCGTTACGAAAACGAAGTTCTCGACTCCAAATCGCACAACACGATCAAACACTTCGAGATCCCTCCCGAGGGTTTCGTGCTGCAACCCCATGAGTTTTACTTGGGCGTGACCGAGGAATACACCGAAACGCTGAAACACGTTCCTTTCCTCGAGGGAAAATCCTCGGTGGGCCGCTTGGGGATCGATATCCATGCGACCGCGGGCAAAGGCGACGTCGGTTTCTGCAACTATTGGACGCTGGAAATTTCGGTGAAGCAGCCCGTCCGCGTCTACGCGGGGATGCCGATCGGTCAGCTCATCTATTTCGAAATCAAAGGGGAGATCATCAATCCCTACAACAAAAAGCCCTCGGCCAAATACAACGAGAAGAAACCCATTCCCGTCGAGAGCATGATGTATCTGAATAACTTGCCGACGGGCTGGCGCTAGAAGCGCTCATCGGCGTGATCAAAAACAAAAAACCGGAAAGGCTCCCTTTCCGGTTTTTGTTTTTTAGCGCGAGCGTTGATCGCCGCGATCTTCCTGTTGGATTTGTTTCTTCGCGGCCGCGTTTCCTTTGCGGACGCTGTCGGCGATGAATCCCAGAATGTTCGAGATCCGGTAGCGATCGGCCGAGATCGGCCACTTGTCCTCTTTGTTCACCCAGTTCGACGCGAAGTCGAACTTCTCCCAGAAGGTTTCCGGCGGTTTGCCGTTAACGAGGATATAGGCGTAGGCCGCCTTGACGTAGCTTTCGTCATCCAGATTCGAGACCTTCTTCAGCAGGGTTTGGAACATCGGATACGCGCGCATCGCCTCGGTGCGATCCAAGACCGCGTTGCCATCGCGATCCCACCGGCGGAAAAGCGATTCGATGTATTGAATCACGTGGGGCACGAGCGAAAGCTCGGTCGACTTCGCGATCCGCTGGGCATTGGGCACCCAACCGGACGCACGCAAGACCTCGTCGAGCAAGGCGATATTGCGAGCCTTATCCCCTTGGAAAAGTTGGACCATCCGGGGCATCGCCGCGAAGGCCTTGCCCGAGCGACGGCGCATCACTTCCAGCGCGCAATCGACACCGTAGTAAGGGGTCTTCGTATTTTTCACGCGGCAGTGCGTGTGGATATCGGCCTTCATCTGACCGTAAACCGTTTGTCCCGACAGAATGAGGATCGCGAGCGTCCCCGCCTCGTTGTAGTCGAGGAAGTTGTCCCCGTCGGAATAAGGCGTGAAGAGGTTTCCCTCGAGGAAACGGCTGGTCGCGAAGGTCGTATTGGTCGGATCGATGAGGCCCATGCTGACGAGTCCCGGCCGGAACTCCATGAAGGCGCGTTGGAACTGCTCTTCGGTCAGTCCATGCAGTTTGTCCGCCGACGAGGTGCTGCCGTAAGCGCGAATCGCCCAACGTACGCCCGCACGCAGCAGATTGATCCGGTTCAAAGACGACTCGGAGTACGCGATCTGCGAGCCCGCGCCCAGGAACAGACGCCCCTGGGCGTCGAACGCGAGCGGTACCGGGCCTTGCACCAGACGCATCATCTCGGAATCGCCCAGGCTGTCGTTCTTCGCGAAGGCGCGCTGAAGGTCGCCGTGGCTCAGGCGGGGGTCCGCCGTCAAAAGCGCGTCCATCTTCTTTTGCACCGAGAAGTAGACTTTCAGTTCGTTGTTCACGACCTGCAGCCCCACCGGGCCCAGGCCCGTTTGGTATTTGCCACGCGCGCGATCCGCCGGCGGCGTGAGCGCCCGCTTGATCAGAATCGGGATCAAATCATTGGCCGCGTCGGCGGGGAAGACCTCGGGCCAATAGCCGGCGGCATCGAAGGCTTTCACCGCCGATTGCAGCTCGCTGACCGAGATCCCTTTGGCTTCGCCGCGACCGCGGGCCCGGAAGGTCGCTTCCAAAACGTCGCTGAGTCCCCGCACCCAAATCTCGAACTGGGGAAGGCCCGGCGAACGGAAGAAAGAAGCGTCTTTCAGGAAATATTCATACTCCAGCAGTCGCAGGTAAGCCTTGCCGAGGACTTCCGTCAAAAACGGCCAGTCCGCCTGCTTCACGATGCTCCCTTCGGTCGCGAGCACCAAGGCCTTCGCCTTCAGGGCGAGGGGCATCAGCTTCTGGATCCGGGGCGAGAAGGCCTCTTCGGGCTTCTTCGGCGGGAACGCGAGCTCGAAGGATTCGATCAAGCGACCGAAGTCCCGCAGGTCATAGTCGCTTTCCAGCAGCGGCGAGAGCACCTGCATGAACTCGAGCACGCCTTTTTCGGCGCCTTCAAATTCGATACGGGCCTGGGAATTCGGCAGCAGCTCGGGCTTCCACTTCCCTTCCAGGATCAGCGAGTTTTTGAGTAGCAGGTTCGCGAGCGTGCGGAAGTTTTCGAGTTTCACGCGCGCCCGGCTGAGGTCCGCGGGTGTCAGGGCCGAGATCTCGCCGCCGAAAAGGAGCTTTTTCACCTTCAAGATTTCGTCGACGAAGGACTCGGGAATTGTGAACTGCGGGAAGACGTCGGCCACCGCACGCAGTACGGAGATGATCTCGTCCCGCTGCAATTGCGCGCTCGCTTTTTGCGTCAGGATGTCGCCGACCATGCCGAGCAGATCGTCCACCGAACGGAAGACCAAGATCAACTCGGGGTCCTTTTCGCGGTGGGGGTTGTTCTCGAAGAAATAGTAGTAGCGCAGGTACTGCAGGTAGCTGCGGGCGCCCAGGCCCCCGAACTTCCGCCAGTCCTTCGGTTGGATAACGGCTTCCTGCGTGCCCGTGAGCGCGCCCTTCAGGCGGGTCAGAAGCGGCAGCATACGTTTCAAATTCTTCGTGAAAGACCAATCGGTCTTAAAAACCTTCTGGAGCTCTTCCAGAAGCACCACGAAATTCTGGATTTCGTACTTCTGCTGCTGAGGTTCGATCAGCGCGGCGAGTTTTTCGACGCTCGCGGTGCCGACGGCCTTCGCGGTTTCAAAACGGGCCAGATCGGCTGCGAAGTTTTTGTCGCCGGTCACTTTCCAGTTCATGGACAAAAGCTGCATCTGCGGCAAAAGCTCCAGGCTGAGCGCACGCATCTGGCGTGCGAACTCACGCAGCTTCGTCAGCTCTTCGCGGGTCATGAGCTGGTTATCCCCACCGACGAACAGCTGCTTGAAGCGCATGATCTCGACCAAAAGGCGGTCGTTGATTTTGACGTCAGGATCCAGGAAGTAGTCCTCGAAGAAACGCGCCACTTCGCGCGCGGTATAGTGCCGCGGATTTTCACCGCGAACTTTGCGCTCGAAAAGCCCCAGGGCGTCGTCGAAGCAGGTCCACGCCCCCGAGACTTTGTCCGCGGGCGCGCTGCCGTCCATGAAACCCACGATGATCGGGGTCAAACCCGAAAGGCAACGGGCCTCTTGACCGAGTTTGGTCTCGGGCGCGGCCGGTTTGGCGGGATCCTCTCCCCAAGGCACCGTACACGAGGTCAGAAGTGAAAGCGAAACAATCGCCGCGCTCAGCTTGAGCTTAGAAGACATAGGTAAGCCCTCCGTAGACCCGGTCGTTCTGACGGTAGTAGTTCAGGAAACGGGTGTCGCCGTTCGTGACCGAGCTATCGTCCACGCCGAGCGAGTCCCCGCCCACCACCGCGATCCACGATCCGCGATGGTACGAGACTTCCATATTCCACTGCGAACCGCGCTGATCGAAATCGCGCAGGTATTTGAGCCCCAGATTCCAACGGGCGCTCAGGCCCGCTTTGCCTTCCACGGTCACCGCGTTCGTGTAGTTCAAGCGGTGCGGGATCAGGCTCGACTGCTGCTGACCGGCGGCATCGTAATCGAGCGTCGGCTCGGCGTCGGCCTTCAGGTAAGCGAGGCGTCCCTGCAGCGGCAAGGTCGTGAACGGCACGCGCAGATTGTGTTGATCCCAACGGATCGTCGTCGCGCGCAGCGGGCGCGGCGACTGCTGGATGAAGTCCGTGGCCAGGCCTTCGCTCGAGCGCGGGTTGTCGATCTTCGCGGGCGTCGGGCGATCTTGGACGTGGCTCAAAACGACTTCGCCGCCGTCGAATTGCAGGCCGAGATCGAGCCCGGTCACCAAGTGCCGCTGGGCCAGGGGGCGGAGTTCGACCTCGCCGCGCGCCTGCTGATCGGTGGCGGTGCGGAAGTTCGCATCGTATTTGAAGAAGAGCGTGTTGATCGCTTTGTCCGCGACGGAAAGACGCGCCCAGGGACCGGTGTCGGTACGGCCGACACGGATCTGACCGCCGATCGCGGGCTGGCTGATGAGCTCTTGAATCTGCGGGATCTCCAAGCGGTAGTACAAACGTGTGGGACGGCCGATGATCTCGGACTGCGTGGGGATCGAGCGGAACCAACGCGACTCAGAGGTGATTTCGCCGTTGCGATCCGCGACCTCGGGGGTCATGGTCGGAATGAATGCGGGAGAGAAAAACGCCTGCGCCTGCAGGTAAGTGCCGTTCGCCGCCAGGAAAAGCCCCATGAGTCCCTGCTGCTGAATGCGCAGAGCATCCATGGCGAACGTCGGATTCCACAGGTTCATATTCCAAACGCGGTCGGCGTCGTTCCACGCGGTCAAGTGACGACCCAAGCGCAGACTGAATTGGCGCGACGGACTCGTCATCGCGACCGAGGCTTCGTAAACCGAGATGTAGCTGTAGTTCAGATTCAGCGAGCGACCGGCGGCCAGATCCATTTGCGCACTGAGGGTGTCGCCCTCGTTCAGCGAGGTCCCCGCTTTAAGCCCCGCCTCCATCATGTTCGACTGCGAAAGATTCTCTTGGCCTTGCAGCAGCGTCGGATACTGCATGGATTCGAAACGCACGTAAGCATCCGCGCCCGTGGCGTCGCCGGTGACTCCGGCTTTCTCGAATTGCAAACTGCTGGATGAAGTGAGACCCGCGGGTTCCGCGTGCGCGAAGATCGAGAGCAGACTGAGGCTCAGCAGTGCACCGGCGAAGCGCTGGGCTTGACCCGTGAAACGGCTGACTTTTAACGACGTCTGGCTCAATCGGCCCCCTTCTTGAGCTGGCGCTCTAATGAAGAGAAAAAACAAAGTCGCGTCAACACTTTGGCTTCGCAGCATACCCGATGCATCCCGTCGAATCGAGGCGAAAACGGCCCCTGGTGACAGGTCTCAAAATTCGGACTAAGTTCGCCCTAAACCCTCGATTTGAGTGGATTAGGAGAGCCCATGAGCCAGCCTGAGCTGAAAGAATTACTGTCAAAAATGTGGACGGACTATTGCCAGCTGAACCCGGCGGCAAAGCGCATTCATGACCTCTTTGTGAGCGAGGGGGAAGTGGTGCTGAATGACCACATCGCGCTTCGCACTTTTAACCACCCCCGCCTGGGAATTCAGCAACTGGCGCGGCAGTTCAAGGCTTTCGGTTACGTTGAGAGCCCGCAAGACTACGTCTTCACCGATAAAAAACTCTACGCCCGTCACTACGAGCATCCGGATGCGGAGCTGCCGAAGATCTTCATCAGCGAGCTGGAGCTCGAAAAAATGTCGCCCTTCGTGCGCGACACTTTGAACTCCTTGGCCGAGCAGATTCCCGCGTCGTTCCTGGAGCGCGCGGACGTTTCGATGGCGGGCCGTCCCTGGAAAGTGACGAAGGCCGTCTACGAACAGCTGGCGAAAGAGAGCGAATATGCGAGCTGGGTCGCGGCCCACGGCTTCCGTCCGAATCACTTCACCGTGAACGTGAACGCGCTTCGCAAGCTGAACGATCTGCCGACCTTGAACGAGTTTTTGAAAAAGAACGGCTTCAAGCTGAACGCTTCGGGCGGCGAGATCAAAGGAACGCCGGCGGTGTTCTTGGAGCAAAGCTCCACGATGGCCTCCGAGATCCCGGTGAAATTCGACGATGGCGAGATGATGCTCCCGGGCTGCTACTATGAGTTCGCGAAGCGCTACGCGCTTCCCGACGGCAAGCTGTACCAGGGCTTCGTCGCGGCCTCGGCCGACAAGATCTTCGAGTCGACGAATAAGATCCGCTAGAAGTTGAATCCGTAAACGAGCTGGGCGCCACCGCCCGGCTCGGGCTGAATCCAAAGGCCCTGTGAGGGGCGACGGGCGCGCTGCGCGGTCGCGTAGGGCGTGTACCAGACGTCCACGGCCTCCCAAATCCGCATCCCGACGAAAGCGGCCCCGAAGATCGCGAGGCCATTCGGTTCACTCTTCCCGGTGTGCGCGGAATTCGCGAAAAGCGCGGCGGCCCCCAACACCATCAAAGGCGGCTCCGCGACGGAAAAGATCCAACCGCGCTCCAGCCAACGCCCTTGCACCAGATGCCCCAACCCAAATCCCACGAAGGTGCCGACGACCCCACCCCCCACATACTGAACGGGATGCATCCCCGCCGTCGTCGCGGGCTGGAGCTCCGAAAGCCCCTTCCGCCCCTGCGCAAACGCCGCCGACCCCAAAACCAAGGCCATCCAAAAAATAAAAGCGCGCATGAGCCCTCCCGAAAACCTCATTCTCACGAGCGAAAGCCCCCAGGGTCAAAAACAAAAACCCCGCCACCGGCAGGGTCTTCAAGCAGAACGCAAGGCTTCGATGCAAATCCCCTCGGCGAAGCCGACGCCCATAAAAACCATGCGGAGCCTCGGGCGTGTCCAGAGGACACAATCCGTCGACCGCAAAGCGGTGACGTGGATCCAGCCCGACCGCAAAGCGGTGACGTGGATCCAGCCCGACCGCAAAGCGGTGACGTGGTTAGGCCGCCTTCAAGTTCGTGACCGACGGGGCCACGCGCGCGAGCGTCTCGCGGTCGGCGCTTTCGCCCTGCCAGTGCTTGTGGCTTTCGAGGAAGACTTTGACGAGGTTCATGTCGAACTGCGAGCCCGAGCAGCGGATGAGTTCGCGGTAAACCACGTCGATGGGAAGGCCTTTGCGGTAGGCGCGGTCGTGAGTCATCGCATCGAGGGTGTCGACGACGAGGATCAGGCGCGAAAGAAGCGGGATTTCGTCGCCGATTTTTTTGTCGGGATAGCCCTCGCCGTCCATTCTCTCGTGGTGGCCGCGCACGGCGGGCAGCACCTGCTGGAAGAACTCGTGGTGCGCCATGGGGCGGATGATCTCTTCGCTGAGGACCGAGTGGGATTTCATCGCGTCGTATTCGAGTTCGGTGAGTTTGCCGGGCTTGTGGATGATCGCTTGATCGACGCCCATTTTACCCACGTCGTGAAGAAGGCCCGAAAACTGCGCCAGGCGCTGCTGATAATCGGGAAGTCCCATGGCGCGCGCCAAGTGACGTGCGTATTCGCCGACCCGCAGGCAGTGGTAGAACGTGGTCGGGTCCACCGCGCGCAGGGACGCGAGAATGCTCTCGGTCGATGAGAACGCCCAGTCCGGAATATCCCCGTGCGACAACAATGTGTTTTTCGGATGCATCAGATCTTCCCCCGCTGACTTCAACTTATCGGCGTATCAAGAAGGTCCTGAAGTTATGAATCGTGAAATTGCGGGGGTGATTGAGCGTCTCAAGACGGGACTCGCGCCCGTCCGCGTTTATTTCGCGCTCTCGAGAAGTTGGCGGATTTCACCGGCGCGGGAATTCTTCTTCTGGCGGGCGAGATCCTTCAAGAGCGCCGTTTTCCCCTCGGCCGAGAGCGCGCGGCGGGCGCCAACGTCCTTGGCGAGAAGTAGGGTCGTCTCACTTTGGGCCGCGGCATTTGCGGCCTCGATGAGTCCCTGTCCCGCCTTGTTTTTGCCCGAGACGAGCTTCGGGTCATGCTTGAGCAGCAACGTGAGGAGTTTCACGTCACCCCCGCGCGCCGCTTCGAAAGCGATGTTCTCGCGGGCCTCATCATAGAGTCGGTCGGTTTTCGCGCCCGCCTTCAAAAGCTTCGCCACGAGCGACGTCTGTCCGCCCGTGACCGCGTACAGAAGCGCGTCGTTACCGACCTTGTCGAGCGCGGCCAGGTTGGACTTCGGGATCAGCTTTTCGGCGATCTCGATCTTCTCGTCCACGATGGCTTTGATCAGCAGAGTTTCGCCGTGCTCGTTGACGGCCTCACGAAGGAACTCGGCGGGAAAAGCCAAGAGCGTGTCATTCTGTCCCTGCTCGAGGAACTGGAAGGGGCTCGCACCGGTCGCCGCCGCGGCAGGCTTCGCCTGAGTACCGACTTTCACTTTCATCGCGCCCGAGCCTTGCGCTTGCGCGAAAGCTCCCGCGAAAAGTATCGAAATCAGGATCAGGCGTTTCATCAGTTCATCCGATCGACGGCGGTCAATTTCGAGCCCTCATCGAACGCGAGGAAGGCCTCCGGCACGGAACTTATTGGATCACCGCCGCCGTGTTCTTTCAACATCGCGGTGACCGCGACTTTGATTTTCTGGCGCGCGTTTCGCCAATCGCCGCCCGAGCCGTTGGTTTTGTAGATGTAACCGAAGTAGAGGTTCCCCTCTTCGGTGACCATCATTCCGGCCAAGGTGATCGCAGGATTCACGGTTCCGGTTTTGGCGATCAGGGCGCCGTTGGTTTCTTCGTTTTTGTACATGTCGACGGTACTTTTCGTGCCGGCGGCGTTACGTCCCGCAACGGCCAGAACGTGGTGCAGGCCATGTCCGGTTTTTTTCAGCTCCGCGCGCAGGGCCTGCAAGATCTTGATGACCGAGCGGCAAGTGCCTTCGTTGTAGATCTTCCCGCTTTCAGTCGTCTTGGAATCGCCCGAGCCGTTAACGAACCGCAGAGAGTCCGTGCCCAGATTCAAGCGTTCTTTCACGAACTCGCGGAATTTTTCCGGCCCGCCCAGATGCTCGAAAATATTGTTCGCGGCGTAGTTGTTGGAATTGCGATTCATCTCTTTCAAGATATCGAGCAGAACCGTCGAACGGTAAGTGAACGCCGAGTCGTATTGCGAGGGATTGAAGTCCTCTTTCGAGAGGAACGAGATCGATTCGACCTTCATTTTGATGGACGCGGGCATCGACATCTTCCGCAGCTTCGAAACGCGCGATTTCAGGCCGTCGTAACCGCCCGCGATGTTCTCAAAAGCCTTTTTCAGATTCGAGCCGACGCGGTCCGGACCGGGCTCGTGGTTGTCGAAATTGGCGTGGGCGACGTCGCCTGTGGTGTCGATCAGGAATTTGAAGTTCTCGTCGTAGGTCAAATTGCGGATTTTGGTGACGCCCAAACGGTTCAGCTCGCTGACCATGTATTGCAGGGTCCACTTGCCGATGTAGGGATCGCGGCTACCGGTCAAATGCACGTCGGCCAGTTCATTGGTGACGACCCGGATGGACACGCGTGTGGGGAAGCGTCCTTGGGGTCCCATCTTCGCGACGGCCCAGTAAGCGGTCATAATTTTCGACACCGAGGCGATCGGATAGCGGTCATCCACGTTCACGCCTTCGATCCGGTCGTTGGCGTTGTCCTCAAGGTGGCAGCTGGCCCGCAGGCTGGCGGCCTGGGCGGGGCTCAGGGCGGACACTGTCAACAAGACGGACAGCGTCCCCAAAATTGTCGCCATTTTCGAGCCCACGTGGGCCTCCTTCGTGCGTTAACCGCGATGAAAATTCAGTCGAAGGGAGCTTTGCGAGAGCGGTGCCAGAGGGGACCTAGAACTGATAGCCCAAACCCATCGTGTAGTAGATGGAGGTGAATTGGAAACGCAGGCGGCGCACGAGGGCCGAATCGACGTCCTGGTTCTGATCCAGGTTACGGATACCGAAGCCGGCCTCGCCGAAGAAACTCTTCGTCCACATGACCTTCCCATGGAAGTTGAGCGCCCAGTTGCCGCCTCCCGACGGGATTTGGTTGAGCGAGGCCCCTTGCGAACCCGAGAGCGTCGGGTAATAGACGAAATCCATGTCGACCCATTTCGGGTAACGCATGATCGGCACCTTGTTCAAGAGGTCGTCGAAAAGACGCGGCATCGAGCGCGCCCAGAAGAAACCCGCGCCCAGCATCTTGGGTTTGAACATGTCGTAAACGTTTTCGTTATACCCCATCATCAGACCCCAGCTCTCGTCCCGGCCCCAAAGGCCCGGGCGCAAACGATACTTCAGGTCGATCGTGGTGTTGCGCATGAGCGCCGTCGTGTTGGAAATTTTAAGCGGCGTCAGGGATTGGTAGTACTTCGTCGCCAAGCCCCAACGTTGACGGGACCAGGTGGCGTTCGACCAACCGAAGAGGTCCTCGAACCAATAGTTGAAGGCGCCTTCGGCATTGATCAGCAAATTTCCACCCGAGCCCAAGATCGCCGAAGAGCGGAAGCTGAGTTCGCGTGGATAGCCCTTGTACATTTCGTAGTAGGCCTTGAACGTCTCTTCCCCGTCTTGAACTTCGACGTGCGCACGTTTCATCTGCCCGCGCTCTTCATGTTTGAAGCGCCACAAAAATTCGTCCGCCGAATCGCCGTCCATCTCGAGTGAGTTCTCTTTGGAACTGACTTTCGTTTTGTCCGCGCGGATCCCGTAAACCTTCGCGTCGTTCACGTAAGTGGAATCGGGGGTGCGGTAGTCGATGAAAGGACGGCTCGTCTCGCGCGGCAGACGCGTGATCTTAAACACCTGTTTGAAAAGGCCTCCGGAGGGACCGGGGAAGTACAAGGTCGTCAGACCTTTCGGCGCATCCACTTCCCAGAAGCGGCGGAAGTCCCCGATGGTTTCCTGCCAGCGGAAGGTCCGCATGATGAAACTCTCTTCGAGAGGATTCAAAATCCGGTGCGCCATCGAGGGAGCCTGCCCGAAACCGACGATTTTGATGTTCTCTTTGTCGCCGTGAACGAGCTCGACGATTTCGATCTTCGGCGGACGGGTCACGAACTCGTAGATGAATCCGTTATTCAGCTCGGCCAGAAACTGCACCGGCCCCCGTCCCTTCAGGCGACGACGCGATTTCAGCGGTGACTGCTTCTGGAAACTGATGATCCGGGCGGGTTTCTTGGGCTCGGGAACATCTTCCAAATGCCACTTCCGATTGCGGTTCTTCAGCCCCATATACGCCGAACATAAACGGGTCTGTCCTTGATCCGTTTGCCGCGAGATACACACGCGGAAGTTCTCTTGGCTCTCGGCCAGCTCCGGCGCGTTCGTCAGGAAATCACGAAAGATCCACGAGGACGCCAGAAGCGGATTGGCATCGAGGTCTTCCTTTTTGACGTTCGCCTGCATCCGCGTGCGCAGCTCCGCCGTGGTGGCGATCCAGTTTTGCACTTCGGATTGGGGAATCGCCGACTGCCAAAGCACACGCCCCGATTGGCCGATCGCCTCCAGGTAGCCGTCGGGGATCAGGGGCAAAGGCCAAGACAGAAGAAGATTCACGCCCCGGCGCAGATCCTCGCCGGCGTAGGGAGCGGCGACCGGGCTGATTTCGTCCAGGGTCCCTACGCGCATCTGAAAGCTCTGCGCGCTGATGACGGTGTCCCCGATCCTCAATTCGCTTTCGCTGGTCAAATCGTAATCAAGCTCAAGTGGCAGTTGAGTCACGCCGTCGCCAATGACGTCGAAACGCAGCGGGACCGTGTAATCCTCGGCTCCCTGCGCCAATGCGGTTGCGGGGGCCCCCATAAGCGCACCGCAAGCCAGCACCATCATTGTGAAAAATGAAGAAAAAAACTTCGCCATCAGCTTCCCTAAAGTGTATGAAAAATTCCATCTTCCAGGAACTTAAAAAGGTGAACTTATGGCCGTCAGTCCTCGCGTCCAGTACCGCGCCCGCGTGCAGCAGATTATCGATCACACCCCGACCGTTCGTGAATTGGTGCTCACGCTGACCGAGCCGCAGGAATTCACGTTCAAAGCGGGTCAATTCATCACGCTGCACGTGCCGAACGAGCCCAAACCGGCCCTTCGTGCCTACTCGATCGCCTCGACCGACGCGCAGAAGGACGGCTTTCGTCTGCTTTTCAAATTCATCGAGAACGGCATCGCTTCGACCTATGTCTGGAAGTTAAAAGGTGATGAAGAGCTGCTGTTCACCGGACCTTTCGGCCGGGTTTTCTTCCAAGAACCGCCGACCGAGCAGATCGTTTTCTTAAATACGGGCACCGGGCTCTCTCAGCACTACAGCTACGTGATGTCGCGCAAAGAGAAATACCCGAACCTCCGCTACCGCTTGCTGTTCGGCGTGCGCACCGAAAAGGATATGTACTACCAGCCCGAACTCGAAGCGCTGAAAAAGGAACTTCCCGATTTCCAATACGAGTTCGTCCTCTCGCGCCCGTCCGAATCGTGGACCGGCAAGAAGGGCTACGTTCAGGATTTCATCTCGGAGTACGACTACCAAAACAAACCGACGACGTTCTACCTTTGCGGCAACTCCGCGATGATCAAGGACGTGAAACAGCGCCTGATCGTGAACGAAGGTTTCGACAAAACGAAAATCCATGTTGAAGCCTTTGATTGAGCTGACGGTCGCCGGCGCGCTGTGGGGCTTCGCCTTCACCGCGACGATGTGGACACTCGCGGGCCTGGATGCGCCCGGAATTCTGATCTACCGCTTTCTGGGCGCGGCCTTCTTCGGCCTCGTGCCGCTTTTTCTTTTCGCGCGCACGCGCGAGGGGCTCTGGCAAAAAATCAAGGACGAGGGCCGCATCGCCTGGATTCCCGGGATCATGCTGTTCGCGACCCTCGCGCTGCAAACCTTCGGTCTGCTGTGGACGACAGCGACGAAGTCCGCCTTCATCACCACGATGTACGTCATCATCGTCCCCATCGTTTCGCACTTCACCCGTCAGGACCGCACCCGCCCCCGGCACGCGCTGTGGGTCTTCCTGGCGCTGGTGGGTCTCGCTTTGTTTCAAGATCTGCACTGGGAGAACTGGAACTTCGGCGACACGCTGACGGTGGGAGCGGCCTTCGCGGCCATGGCCCACATTCTGGTTCTGGCGAAGTACGCCCCGCTTTCGAAGTCGCCCTATATTTTGAATCTGTGGCAGCTCTTCTGGACGGGAGCCCTCGCGATTTTCTTGATCCCGTTGGGACCCCGCATGGATCTGGGCGCGCTCAACTCACTAGGGATCTTCGGGATGGTGACGCTGATCTTCGGCTCGGGCCTGCTCGCCTTCTATTTGCAGATCCGCGCGCAGGAAAAACTTCCGCCGAACCTCGTGAGTTTGATTTTCCTGCTGGAGTCCCCCTTTTCGGCGCTCTTCGCCTTCCTCCTTTTGGGTGAGCGCTTCAGCGGAATGCAGTGGGCCGGGGGGTTTTTGATCCTCGCGGCCTGCGCGGCGGCGGTCATCTCGCGCGAGTCGATCAAGCCCGAACACGCCACGCCATTTGTGGCGAAAGCCGACTGAGGCCTTGTACGACTCGCAGCCTCCTCCTTAAGCTGGGGACCAGCATAGGGCGACCGGCCATCGCCCCCGCCCCCGCTAAGGAGTCCCCATGGAAAAGAACTTTTGGGAAGAGATCGGCAACAAAATCAAAACCGCCTTCGAGGACGCCGAGAAGAAGGGCAAAATCGAACTCAGCATCTTGAAAAATGCGCCGGCGGTGATGGCCTACTTGAAAGATCTGAACGGCGAAGAGCTTCTGCTCATGCTCGATCAAGTTCGTAAGATCAAAAAACGCAAGAACCCGAAGTTCCCACCCATCAACGGGGACTTTTACAATACCGCCGAGTTCCTGCCGCCCCATGAGCGGCTGATTCTCGAGAAGGTCAAAAACTTCGCGAAGACCGAAGTCGAGCCCCTCGCCACCGAATACTGGATGCGCGGCGAATTTCCGTTTCAGCTCATCGAAAAGATGAAAAGTTTAAACATCGTGGGACTCACCTACGACAAAGCCAACGGCGGTCAGGAACTGAGCCATCTGCTGGAAGGCATGATCGGCCAAGAGCTCGCCCGAGTGGACGTGTCGACCTGCACCTTCTTCGGCGTGCATAGCGGTCTCGCGATGAACTCGATTTACTATTGTGGTTCCGACGAGCAGAAACGCGAGTTCCTGCCCGCGATGATCAAGATGGACAAGATCGGCGCTTTTGCGCTGACCGAACCCGAGGTGGGATCCGCCGCCTCGATGGGCTTGAAAACGACCTGCAAACGCAGTGGCGACACCTGGACGATTCGCGGCGAAAAGAAATGGATCGGGAACGCGACCTTCGCGGATCACATCATCGTGTGGGCGAAGGACGATGACGATCATCAGGTCAAGGGCTTCATCGTCGACCGCGAAACCGCGGGCGTCGAGACCGAAAAGATCGAGGACAAGATGTCGCTCCGGATCGTGCAGAACGCGATCATCCGCTTGAAAGACGTGAAAGTCCCCGAATCCCGGCGCCTGCAAAATGCCAATAGCTTCAAAGATACCGCGCGCGTTTTGAAAACGACACGGGCCGGAGTCGCCTGGCAAGCCGTGGGCTGCGCCCGCGGCGCCTACGAACACACCCTCGAGTATACGTTGAATCGCCGTCAGTTCGGCCGCCCCATCGCGGGTTTCCAGATCACGCAGGATCTGCTCGCGCAGATGCTTTCGCAGCTGACCGCCATGCAAACCATGGTCGCCCAACTGAGCCGGCTGCAGGACCAAGGCGCGATGACCGACGAGCAGGCCTCGCTGGCGAAGGTCTTCTGCACGGTCACCTGCCGCTCGATCACGAGCCTCTCGCGCGAACTTCTCGGCGCGAACGGGATCCTGATTTCGAACAAGGTCGCGCGCTTCCTCGGCGACGCGGAAGCTTTGTATTCTTACGAGGGCACGAAGCAGATCAACAGTCTGGTGGTGGGACGCGCGATCACGGGTCAGAGCGCGTTCACTTAAGGAGGACGACATGAAAAGAAAATTTCTGGCGGTTTACATCGGGACCGATGAAGCCTTCGATCGCAAGTGGAGTTCCTTGAGCGCGGCGGAACAAACCGAACGCCAAACGAAAGGCATGGCCGCGTGGGGCGCCTGGGCGCAAAAACATGCGGACAAAATCGTCGACCAAGGGGGACCGCTCGGCAAAACGAAACGTGTGGGTGATGAGGGCATCACGGACATCAAAAATCCGCTGACCGGTTACGTGATCGTCGAGGCGAACTCGCACGAAGAGGCCGCGAAGATGTTCGAAGGTCACCCGCACTATACGGTCTTCGGCGGCGACTCGATCGAAATCGTCGCGTGCCTCAACTTGGACGAAATGAAGGCCTAGGCGCGCGCGACGCGCTTACTTAAAATAATGCTTCAAAAACTTCCCCGTCTCGGAGGCCGCAACCTTGGCCACCGAGGCAGGAGTGCCCGCCGCGACGATCAGGCCGCCCTTCGAGCCGCCATCGGGGCCGAGGTCGATCACGTGGTCGGCCGTTTTCACGACCTCCATATTGTGTTCGATGACCAGCACCGTGTTGCCCTGATTCGCGAGGTCGTGCAGGAGCTCCACGAGCTTACGCACATCTTCGAAGTGCAGACCCGTGGTGGGCTCATCCAAAATATAGAGCGTGGAACCGGTGCCGCGTTTGGAAAGCTCTTTCGAGAGCTTCACCCGCTGCGCTTCGCCGCCCGACAGTGTCGTCGAAGGCTGTCCCAGCGTCATGTAGTCAAGACCCACGCGGTTTAAGGTTTCCAACTTACGCGCGATCTGCGGGATGTTTTTGAAAAACTCCAAAGCTTCGCCCACGTTCATATCGAGGACGTCCGCGATGGATTTGCCGTTGTATTTCACGTTCAGAGTTTCGCGGTTGTAACGACGGCCTTGGCAGGTCTCGCACATCACGAAGACGTCCGCCAGAAAGTGCATCGCCAGACGGATCTGGCCGTGCCCCTGACAGGTTTCACAACGCCCACCCTTCACGTTGAAGCTGAAACGACCGGGTTCGTAACCGCGCAGGCGCGCCTCGGGAAGTCCCGCGAACATGTCGCGGATCAAAGGGAACAGCCCCGTGTAGGTCGCGGGGGTTGAGCGCGGCGTGCGGCCGATGGGGCGTTGGTTGATTTCGATGACCTTGTCGAGGTGCTCCAGCCCGTGGACCTCTTTGAAGGGCGCGGGGTTGATGCTCGACTTGTTGAACTTCTGTCCGAGCACCCGGTACAGCGTATCGATGATGAGCGTGGACTTGCCGCTTCCCGAAACGCCGGTGACCGCGGTCAACGTGCCGAGGGGAAGTTTCATGTCGACGTTTTTCAGATTGTTACCCGAAGCTCCCTTCACCTCGAGAAACTTGCCGTTTCCAGGACGCAGCTTCGCAGGCAAAGGGATCGACAACACGCCCGATAGGTATTTTCCAGTCATGGAACGCGGATTTTTCGCGATCTCTTCGGGGGTGCCTTCGGCCATGAGCTCACCGCCCAGTTTCCCCGCGCGCGGTCCGAAGTCGATCACGTAATCGGCCGAGCGGATCGTATCCTCGTCGTGTTCGACCAGAAGGATCGTATTGCCGCGCTCTTTCAGCTCTTTCAAAATATCGAGCAGCCGGTGGTGATCCCGGGGATGCAGACCGATGGAGGGCTCATCCATGACGTACAAAACGCCGATGAGCGACGAGCCCACCTGGGTCGCCAGACGGATCCGCTGCCCTTCACCGCCCGAAAGCGTCCGCGCCGTCCGCGAAAGCGACAGGTAACCGCAGCCCACGCGAATCAGATACTGAAGTCGTGACGAGATCTGCGCGACGATTTTATCCGCGATGAATTTATCTTTGTCTTTGACGGGAATGCGCTCGACCCAGGCTTTCAGGTCCACGCAGCTCATCTCGGACAAGGTCGCGATGTTGGTGCCGTCGATACGAATGCTGAGCGACTCGGGACGTAGCCGCGAGCCCAGGCAGCTGGGACAGGTCGCGAAGTCCGTGATCTCTTCTTCTTCCTCGTCGTCGCCGAGCTTCTTGCCCTCATTGCGGAGTTTGTAGCGCACGCCCTCGAGAACCCGCGAGTCCCCGTCGCCGCCGTAGACTTCCTCTTCCACGAGATCCAAAGTGCCGAGCCCCAAACAGGTGGGGCAATAGCCGCGCGGATTGTTGAACGAGAAGATCCGCGGCTCGAGATCCGGAAAGCTGAAGCCGCACTCGGGGCAAGATGAGTGAAGAGAGTACGAGAAGCGCTGCCCCTTCGTGTCCTCGACGACCACGCGCCCGCCCGCCATGGACAAAGCGGTGTTCACGCTTTCGCTCAGACGGTGTTTGAAGTTGTCCTTCAAAGCCAGTTGATCGATCACGAGGTCGATGTCGTGGGTCTTCGTCTTTTGCAGTTTCGTCGCGGTTTCGAGATCGATGAACTTGCCGTCGACCTTCGCTTTCAGAAAGCCGCGTTTCGCCCATTTCTGGAAGTCGCCGAGGAACTCACCCTTCTTCCCCTGCACGATGGGCGCAAGGACGTAGAACTTCGTGCCTTCGGGCAGTTTGCGGATCTCGTCGATGATCTGCTGGGGCGTTTGCGACGCCACCGGAATTTTGTGCGTCGGGCACTCGGGCACGCCGATCTTTGCAAAGAGCAGGCGCAGATAATCGTAGACCTCGGTCACGGTCCCGACGGTGGAGCGCGGATTCGTCCCCACGGATTTCTGATCGATGGCGATCGCGGGGGAAAGCCCCGTGATGGAATCGACGTCGGGTTTTTTCAGCTGTTCAAGGAACTGGCGCGCGTAGGCCGAAAGGCTTTCGACGTAACGACGTTGGCCTTCGGCGTAGACGGTGTCGAAGGCGAAGGAACTCTTCCCACTTCCCGAGAGACCGGTAATGACGGTGATGTGATTTCGGGGAAGGCGAAGATCAAGGCCCTTGAGGTTATGCTCGCGGGCGTTCTTGATCACAATGGCATCTTCAAAAATATTGCGGCCCATAAGGCCGCCACTATCTCAGGCGCGTTTGCGTCCGGCAATCGTCGATTCACGGCGCTGGCAGTCGGGACAAACTCCGTACAATTCCAGGACGTGATGCGTGAGCTGGAATCCCAGGCTTTCCGCCACACGGTTCTGGAGCACTTCGATCTCGTCGTTCTCGAACTCGCAGATCTTCCCGCAATGCGTGCAGGTCATGTGGTCGTGGTGCTGACGCGGAGTCAGCTCGTAACGCGCCGGCAAGCCGCCCATACGGACCTCGGTCACGTAGCTGCTCTCGGTGAGCTTGCGCAGGAAGCGGTAAACGGTGGCGAAACCGACGGTATTGTCTTTCGACAGAACGATCTCGAAGACCTCTTGGGCGGTCACGTGCGTGCGGCCGCTCTGGAGCGCTTCCAGGATCAAAAGGCGCTGGTCGGTGACCTTCAAGTTCAGGTCGCGTATCATTTTTTTCAGATTTTCTTGCGGAACGGACTCGCGGCGCTGAAGGCGATCGGTGATCGTTTCTTGCCGGGGAAGGATCGACTCATTCGAAACTTCGGGTGTGCTCAGATTCATGGAACCCCCACGTGGTTTCCTTGGGTTCTATTAAGAATGATTCTCAAGATCAAGGTGAAAATGAATATCAATTGCCGCCGCGAAACAATTTTAACGCAGCTGCGACACCCACAGGAAGAAGGTCCCTCCGGGCTAGCTTTTGGCGAAGGTCGCGACGGCGTCGTGGGGGTGCAGGCTTTCGAAATGGGCGACTTCGCCTTCGAAGCTCAGGAATTCGGGGCTCGCTTCGAGGGCCTGCATCAGCCGGCGAGCGGCGTCCTCACAGAACATGAGGTTTTCGGCGTTCCGGCGCGCGAACTCTTGTTCGTCCTCGCGTTTGACGAGGGTTTGGACGGGAGTGCCGAGCGCGTCTTCCAGACGGTTCACCAGGGACGCCAGAAGTTCCGCCAGATCGCGGCCCCATTCACTGGGCGCCAGCTCCACCCGTACGGTAGCGCGCGAGCGCTGGGCGTGCGGGGTCGCCGCCAAAGACGCGGGCGAGTGCAGCCACTGCTTCAGTTCGTCCCGGCGGATCTCGTCGCCGGTGAAGTGATTCAGGCTGGCCTCTTCATTGAGTTGGCGCGACAGCGCCGCCGAAGCGGGGCAGGTACTCGAGTAAAGAACGTCCACTTCGAGCAATGCTTTTTCCAGCGAGGCCTCGGCATTCACGCGCTTTTCGAAACGGATCAGGACGGGGTAATTCCGCCAGCCCAAACCTTGCGACTTCAGCGCCTCGCGCGCGAGCGGCAGATTGAATTTCAAAGCGAGTTTCACGCTGGTCGAAAGCTCCGCATGGGTCTCGAGCGAACGCGTGGCCAGGTCCGACAGCAGCGATAAAGTGAGTTCATTTTGCGGCAGGCTTTCCATGGCCAGACGGAACAGGCGGCTCATATGAATGCCGCGCGCCTCTTTGCGGTCGAGCGAAACGCCCAGATCCAGGCGGCCCGCAATCAGCATTGCGCCCTGGGGGAGTTTCACTTTCACGGGGACTTCGATCTCGCGCATGCCCACCCAAGGAAGCTGCGCGCCCCAGTTCAGGCTGGGTTCGGGGACGGAAACGTCCGGCAGGTTCACTTTGTCGCGCTGTTCGCGCAAGTTCGCTTTGTCGCGCTCGGTCTCGATCATGGCGGGGTCTTAACATAGAATACGGCGTTGCACCTCTAGAATCTCCGGGGGTAAACCTCGAGCTGGAACGCAGGCCCCGCCCGAGAAATTTTGTGAATGGGATGAAACCTAAATGATTAACATCGTGACCACCCCGCCCCTGATCCTGGCCTCCACGAGCCCCTACCGCAAAGCCCTGCTGGAGCGGCTCGGCTTCGACTTCGCGACCCGTAAGCCCCCCTATGATGAAGAGAAGCTCAAAGGCCTTGGCCTTGCCCCCCGGGAACTCGCCCGCCAGCTCGCCGCCGGCAAGGCCGAAAGCGCGCGCCACAGCCCGGACGAGGTCCTCATCGGCTCGGACCAACTGGGCGCCCTCGAAACCGCCCCCGGCCAATTCGAAATCCTGGGAAAACCCGGCGACCGCGAAAAAAACATCGCTCAGCTGATGCGTCTGGGGGGCCGAAGCCATTCGCTTTTCACCGCCGTCTGCGTGCTTTACCGTGACCAGCGCTTTGAGTTCATGGACGAAACCCGCATCACCTTCCGCCCGCTCACCGAAGCCGAGGTCACCGCGGTCGTCGACCGCGATCATCCCTGGGACTGCGCGGGCGGTTATAAATTCGAGAAGGCCGGCATCACGCTCATCGAAAAACTCGAGTGCGCCGACCCCACCGCCATCGAGGGACTTCCGCTCATTCAACTCTCGACAGTGCTTCGCGGGCTGGGATACCTTTAAGCCATGTCCGACAAGCTTTTGAAAATCGCCGAAAAATACCTGTCCCACTCGCACTCGCCCTACTCGAAAGCGCAGGTCGCGTCCGCCGTGGAGCTTGAGAACGGCGAGATCTTCGGTGGCTGCAACATCGAGAACGCGAGTTACGGCGGCACCGTCTGTGCCGAGCGCGTGGCGATCTGGAAAGCGCTTTCGGAATATCCGGGACAAAAGCTGAAGCGGGTTTTGGTGATGACCGACACCGCGAATCCGTGGCCGCCCTGCGGTTTCTGCCGTCAGGTCATCGCGGAGTTCGCCAAACCCAGCACCGAAATCCTGCTCGCCAACAAAAGCGGCGTGAAATCGACCCACGCCTTCCAGGACATCCTGCCCCTCGCCTTCGGGGCGGAAGACCTGAAGAAATAGAGCGACCGAGGACCTGAAAAAGTAAAGCTAAACGAGTTCCAGCCGCAATTCGCGGTGGCTTTTGCGTTCGCGAAAACCGACGGCGTAAACGCCCGCGGGCCATTTCACATCCGCGAGGAAAACCAAATCCAAACGCGGGAGCGTCGCCAGCTGCCGAAGCGCCCGGCGGGCCTCGGCGCGTGATTCGGCATCGACAAAAATGCGGCCACTGAGACCTGTCGCCGGGTTCACCGCGAAACGGCCCAAACGCCATTGGAACCGGCGCTCCCCGTCCCGCATGAACAGCCGTGCCTCGCCGAAGCGGCCCTTCAGGCCGACAGCCTCGGCACGCAACTCCAAGCGTTCGGCGATCTGAATCCAGCGGTCGCGTAAAAAAACGAAGGCCTCTTCCGCGCCGGTGAACTCGGTGCGCTCGAAGTCGGCCAGCAGCCGCCGCGCCGCTTGGTCGATTTCAACCAAGTTGACGACCATGCCGGTCAGCGGACTCACGGGACCTTGCAGGCTCAGCTCCACCCGCACCGGTAAAATACGAACGCCGCCAACAGAGTGAGTGTGGGCGGCGCGAACATCGACGGGATAAGTGCGATGAAAGGAGATCAAAAAATCAAAGACCCAAGCTCATGGGATCGTTCGCACCCACCGAGGGGTTGCGCAGGATCTTCGCCTCTTTTTGCAGGCCTTCGAGCCACTGGTTCAAACGCTCCGAGCTGCGCTCGCGCGCCAGCATCTCGTACGAAACGGGCTCGGCCGCGGGTTTCGAACTTTGTCCCTTATATTGGAGGACGAACTTCTGGCCACTGCCGTCGGACTCACGCACGATGCCCGAAAGCGGATTCGCGGCGCTGAGTTTGAACGCCGCTTGAGTGGCCTCGCGGCTGCCCATGGAGGGAATGAAGTCGGTGCCGATCTCGACCAAACCGGTCTCTTGCCACTTCACGCCCATCTTCGCGAGCTGCGCGTTCACCGCCGCCAGGTCTTTCGCGGCGAGTTTCTCTTCCAGGTTTTTCACTTCCGCTTCGTAGCGCTCTTCGTTGATCAAACGTTTCGCGATCTGGCGCTCGACGTCTTTCAACTCGGCCTTCTTCGCTTCTTTCTTCTCGGTCACTTTGATCAAGTGATAGCCGAAGGGCGATTTGACGGGCTGGCTGACTTCGCCGACTTTCGCGGCAAAGGCGACCGTTTCGAACTCGGGAACCATCTTGCCGCGACCGAAGAAGCCGAGGTCACCCTTTGCGGCTTTCGAGCCCATGTCTTCGGAATTCTGCGCCGCCAAAGTCCCAAAGTCCTGAGTCGCCGTCTTGGCGCGGATCTCGTCGATCTTTTTGCGTGCGGCCGCGTCGGATTCGGGCTTTTCCGCATCCACCTTGATCAGGATGTGCTGAGCGCGGACTTCCTCTTGGGTGTCATAACGCAGGGGTTCTTTCGCGAAGTCGGCCTCGACCCGGCTTTTGAAGGAGGCGTCGGCGAGTTTCGCGTCGACATCGGCATCGGTGACCGCCATGCCTTCCACCGCGACGTTTTTGTCCAGGCGCGCAAAAGCAAAGCTCATTTGGGTTTCCGAAAGTTGCTTCTTCTTCTCGAGCTCCATTTTCAGGGGCGAGCTCGACGCTTCCATCAGCTGGCGGACGCGCATGGTTTTGCGGTCCTTGCGGAGTTTTTCCTCAAACTCGTTGGGCGTCAGGCGGTTCGCCTCGAGGATCTGCTCGTAACGGTCGCGGCGGAAGCGGCCGTCCTCTTGGAAATACGGCAGTTCTTTAACGATCACTTCTTTGACTTCATGGTCTGTGGCGAAAATCCGGGCTTTCTCGGCGTACTGATTGATCAGCTCCCCTTGAATCAGGGAGTTCAACGCCTGGCTGGTCATGAACGAACGCTGCGCCCCGCCAAGCTGCCCAAACATCTGCCCAAAACTCCGCTCGACCCGGGAGGTTTCGGCGTCCAGATCCTTCAGCGAGATGTAGGCGTTGTTCACTTGAGCCGCATAGCCCACGCCGGTCATCTGGTGATTGTTCCCCGACATGAGGACGAAAACCAGAATGATCATTCCGAAGATCACCATCGCGGTGATCGACTTGAACGACAGATTCCGTTCTGCCAATTGACGTTTCAAATTCTCGTTGAACGACGGCTTCGCCATTTGCAAATTTCCTTTCGAAATCAGCTTGATTTATCGTGCTCAAGATTGTCCTCAAAGGTCCTTGAATTCAAGAGGAAATCTCATCAGACTATGACCTATTGATCGAGGTGAAGTTTGAATTGGTTCCAGCTCAATTTGCGCAAGCTGATGTGGTTCGGCCTCGCGCTGATGCTGCCGCTGCTCTCGTTGAATATGCAGCGCAAGCCCTTTGAATCCGCTTGGTACGACCAACCTTTCCACTTGCTGGTGGGGGGCGTACAGAATCTGTTTTTCATTTTCTCTGACGGCGTGCGCGGCACGACCGGGGAATACCTGAATCTGCTCGATATCAAGGCGGAGAACGCCCGCCTGAAAAGCGCGAACGCCGAGCTGCTGACGCGCCTGACCCAGTATGACGAGCTCGTGAAAGAGAACTCGCGCCTGGCCGGACTTTTAGACTTCCGCGAAAAATCCAAGATGGAGCTCGTCGCGGCCGAAGTCGTCAGCCGCGATATTTTGGCGGACCACTCCACCGTGCGGATCAACAAAGGCACCCACCACGGTCTGCGCTCGGGCCAGGCGGTCATGACCGTCGACGGCGTCGCGGGCTACATTTACCGTCCGGAAAACTTCTCGTCGCTCGTGCTGCTTGTCACCGATCGTTACGCCGTCGTCGACGGGATCGTCAGCCGCAGCCGCGCCCGCGGGATCGTCGAAGGAAAATCGCGCAATATGTCCGCGCTCCGTTACGTCGAACGCTTCGAGGACGTGAAGGTCGGCGACATGGTCGTCACCAGCGGCTTGGACAACATCTTCCCCAAAGGTCTGCCGATCGCGGTCGTCGAAAGCGTCGACATGCCGAGCTCTTCGGTCAGCTTGAAGGTCGATCTGCGCCCCGTCGTCGACCCCGACAAAATTGAAGAGGTCTTCGTCGTCTTGAACGCCGCCAATCAAGACCTGACCGAACGTTACCAGGTCGCCGCGAACACGACCGCCCCCGAGGCCGCGCTGCTCGCGCCCCTTCCCGGAGCCGGCGCCACCGCGCCGACAAGCTCGAAGACCGAAACGAAACCCGCACCGGCCGCGCTCGCCCCCTCCGGAGCGCAATGAAGGCGATCTCTTTGCGTATGGCCTTCGTGCATTTGGTGGTGGCTCTCTTCCTGAGTGGCCTACAAACCAGCATGTGGCCCGGACTTCTGGGCAACATCCCGGCGCCGCAGTTCTGGCTGTGCTGGGTCCTTTACCTGGGACTTTACCGCGGCTTTCTGGAAGCCGTGTTCATGTCCTACGTTTTCGGACTTATGATGACCTCGATGACGAGCCTTCACTTGAAGGTGATTTGGTTCAGCCTGTTCACGCTGGTCGCGTTGACGTCGTTTGCGCGCAACAAAGTCTTCTGGCCGGGCCTGCGTTACTTCATGATCGCGAGTTTTCTGATGGCGGTCGGCTGGAACGTCTGCACGCTCTTCTACACCACGCTGCTGGAACCGCAGCCCGCGGCCTTCGAGCTGCTCGCACGCGGTTTTGAGATCGCGCTCACCACGATGGTTTCGCCGCTCGTTTATGTGATCATGACTTGGCTTGAAAAATTCCGGCCGGACGATACCGCCACGGCCGCGGGGACGCCGCTATGAGCGATTACGTCAGTAACCCCGAAGAAACCAAAGAGCTGCTTCCGCGTTATCGTTTGTTCTACGCGATGCTGATCTTCACGGTCCTCTTGTTCTCGGGGCGTTTGTGGTATCTGCAAATCGTCAACGGGACCGAGCTGCGCGAATTCTCGGAAAAAAACCGGATCAAAGAATCAAAGACCATGGCCCCGCGCGGGAAGATGCTCGACCGCGAAGGCCGCATCCTGGTCGAAAACAATCTGGGCTTCGAAGCGGTCCTGACCCCGCAGTACATCGACAACCTGGAAGAGGTCGCGAAGAAAATCGCCCCCATCCTGGGACTGGAAACCGAGAAGATCGTCCAGAAGGTGCAGCGCAACCGCCGCCAGAACGGTCCCTTCGCGCCCGTCAAAGTCAAAGAGAACCTCTCGCGCGACGAGGTCTTCCGCCTGAAGCGCGTGCGTTTGGATACGCCCGGTCTCGAGATCCGCGAAGCCGTCGTCCGCTACTATCCGCTGAAAGAAAACGGCGCGCAGATCCTGGGCTTCGTATCCGAGATCTCGAAACGCCAGCTTCCGGACTACAACAAACGTTTCCCCAATCAAAAATTCGAACAGGGCGACATCATCGGCAAGTCGGGCCTGGAAGAGGTCCTCGAAGCGAACATCCGCGGCGTCGACGGTCGCGCGTTCCTGCAGGTCGATGCCCTGGGCCGCGAGGCGCTCACGCAGAACTCCGAAATCTACGGCCAAGAGATCAAAGACGTCGATCCGCTTCCCGGCTCGAACGTGGTTTTGACCGTCGACAAAGACATTCAAGAGGCCGCCTACAAAGCGATGACCGATCTGGGCCGCATCGGGGGCCTCATCGCGATGAAATCGAACGGCGAGATCCTGGCGTGGGTCAGTCTGCCGTCTTTTGACCCGAACAATTTCTCGCACGGGATTTCGTCGGCCACCTGGAACAAGCTGATCAACGATCCCTTCAAACCCATGCGGAACAAAGTCATCCAGGACTTCTTCGCGCCGGGTTCGACCTTCAAACCCTTCGTGGCGCTCGCCGCGCTGGAAGAGAAAGTCATCACGCCCCAGTCGATCATTTACTGCCCGGGCTCCTTGCGTTTCGGTCGCCGCGATTACCACGATCACTTGAAGGGCGGTCACGGCAACATCAACGTGTACGACGCGCTCGAGCGCTCTTCGAACGTCTTCTTTTACAAGATGGGCATCTCGCTCGGCATCGATCGTATGCACAAATACATCCAGCCTTTGGGCGTCGGCGTGAAGTCCGGCATCGAGATCCCCCGCGAAGCGCAGGGGCGCATGCCGAACTCGCAGTGGAAAGTCCAAGCCATGCGTGAAGAGTGGCAGCCGGGGGAAAACCTGTCGAACGCCATCGGCCAAGGTTTCGTCGAGATGACCCCGATCCAACTCGCGGTTGCGTACAACACCCTCGCCCGCGAAGGCAAAGTCGTGAAGCCCTTCATCGTGCAGAAGGTTCTCGACAACGACGGCAACATTCTTAAACAGAACCAACCCGAAATCGTCCGCGACCTGCTCGAGCCGACCGAGGGGCTTCCCACCTACCACCAAGCGAACTTCAAAGTCGTGAAGGAAGGGATGCGCCGGGTCGTCATGGGCGATCGCGGAACCGCGCGTTCGGTCCGTATTCCCGGCGTCGAGATCGCGGGCAAAACCGGCACCGCGCAGGTCATGAACTTTTCGGCGGCCGAGATTTACCAAAAGTGCGACAATCGCCCCGTGCACCAACGTCACCACGGCTGGTTCGCCGGCTGGGCTCCCGCGGACAATCCCGAAATCGTCGTCGTCGCGCTGGCCGAACACAGCTGCTCGGGCTCGAAAGGCGCGGGCCCGCTGGTGAAAGACGTGCTGAGCGCTTACTTCAATAAATATCACCCCGAAATGATCGCCGAAGGTCTCAAGAACGATAAGACCGCGAAGCGCACGGCGGCCCCCGCCGTCGAAGCGCCCACGAATCCGGCCGCGGTCGAAGAGTAAGCCGAGGAATAAGCATGGATCTGTCGCTACAGATGGAAGAAAAAACGCTCTTTAAGCGCATCGATTGGAACTTCGTGTTCGTGATCTTCGCGCTGAACCTCATCGGCCTCATGAATCTGTACAGCGCGACCCACGGCCCCCACAGCCAGGAAGTCGCCTCGCTTTTCATCAATCAGATTCTGTGGCTGACCATCGGTTGGTCGGTGTTTTTCATCATGACGCTGCTCGATTACTCGATCGTCAGCCGCGTCGCCTACATCGTCTACGCTTTGAACCTCGGCGCCATTCTTTACGTCACGTTCTTCGGGCAGGTCGCGCTCGGCGCCCAGCGCTGGGTCGATCTGGGCTTCTTCCGTTACCAACCCTCCGAGACGATGAAGCTCGCGATGATCATGGTCCTTTCCAAAACGCTCGCGCACCGCTCGGCCGACGGTCGCGGCATGGGCCTGAAAGAGCTGATCGCGCCCGTCGTTTTGATGCTGATCCCGTTCGGCCTCGTCGTCGAGCAGCCCGATCTCGGAACCGCGATGATGATCCTCGCGATCTCGGGCTCGATGATGATCTTCATGAAGATCCGGCGCTGGATCCTGGCGCTGCTCATCATGTGCGGGATCGTCGCGGTCCCCGTCGCGTGGACCTACGTTCTGCACGACTATCAGAAAAACCGGGTCATCAACTTCATCAACCCCTCGAACGATCCGCGCGGCACCGGTTACAACTCGATTCAGTCCAAAATCGCGGTGGGCTCCGGCAAAATCGTCGGCAAGGGTTTCCGCAAAGGAACCCAGTCGCAGCTCGAGTTCCTGCCCGAGCGCCACACGGATTTCATCTTCTCGGTTTTGAGCGAAGAGCACGGCTTCATCGGCTCGCTCGGCACCATCGGTCTGTTCATCGTGCTGTTCGTGGTGGGGATACGCATCAGCTCCACCGCGCGGGATAAGTTCGGGGCCCTTCTCTGCGTCGGGGTCCTCACCTACCTCTTCTGGCATATGTTCGTGAACATCGGAATGGTGATCGGGCTACTGCCCATCGTCGGGGTCCCGCTGCCGCTTCTCAGCTACGGCGGCTCGTCCATGCTCACGACCATGCTGGGCCTGGGCATCATCTCGAGCGTCGCTTACCGGCGCTATCTGTTCTAAGATAGCGCCCCCCTAAAAGGACGTCGAGGGCGAGCGTTATTTCACGCAGCTGATGTTCGACCCGCCGGCCCCGTTGCCCATGATGAAGCAGGTGATCCCATTGTCTTCCGAGGTATAATAGACGGGGGACGCGTACGCGTTTCTCGGCTCGGCGGAAGGTTTACGGCCGGATTTTTCAGCGGCCAAGATGTCCGTCGGCAACTCGCCCGCCTTCTGTCCGTCTTTGAACAAAGGATATCGTTTCCCTTGATAGATCACGCCGGACTCGCCCGCGATGGCCAGGCCACCCCACATCAAAAAAGCCGCACCCAAGAACCATCCGAACTTTGCCATGAGACCCCCCTTCTTCGTGAGAAAGCGGTTCGACAGCGAACCGCTTTCCGAAAAGGCTAACGACCGAGCGCGGGACTGTCAGCAAGAAATCCGGGCCCTTCTTACTTCGCCTTGGGTTGGAACTTCATCATGCCGTGATCGTTTTGCACGTCGACCAGCCGTTCGATGCGCGCGAACTCGGCCGCTTGAACGGACGCGTCTCCTGCGCGCTCCAGTGGATAGAACGTCACCAGCCGCCCCTCGACGAACACGCCGTAGACTTCGCGGACACCGAGAATCTTCGCCAAATCGGCGTGCAACTGGACCGCGCGCAAACGAGCGTCCGAACGCCCCCATAATTTCGAGATCCGTTCTTTGAGATGCCACTCTTTCTCGAACATTTCGAAAACAACTTGAGTCAGGATCCCGAGCAAGAGCGCGGTCCCGAGATTCAGACCGAACCAAAACGTCGAAAGTTCGTTCCTTCCGCCAATGCCGAAAATCAAACTGACCAACGGATAATAAATGACGGTCGAGATCATGCCGATCATTCCGAACACGAAGTTATCTTTGCTGGAGACGTAACCGGAAAAGTAATGTTGCCGGTAAGGCTCCCACCGGATGTAAATCCCTTGCCGCGTATCGAGCTTTCGCTTGATGTTGAAGAGGACGTATCCGTAAGACCGGCCCTCATACGTCGAGCTCGACGCCACTTCGAGCGTTCCCCATTCCGTCAGACTTCCCTGACCGGGAAGCCCCGAACCTCGCTCCAGAAGCGAATCCGACGCGAGGTATTGGATCGCCTCGTGATGGGCTTTCGGGGGATCCGACGGATCGGGAAAAGAGATGTGTTCGAAGCGCAGAAGTTGATCGAACCCCCGCATGGCCAGAATGACGGGAAGATAGAGCATGACCTCGAGGACCTCGCCCTCGACATCCAATCTGAGCGCAAAAATGGCGAAGATCGACCCCAATCCCAAAACGATCTGCAACAGCGCCTTGAAACGTTCCGTGAACATCGAAACCCTCTTCTATGGCCGACCACGCCCGGTGAGGAGCGCCTCGAGACGTGAGAACTCTTCAAGATTCGACGAGGTTGAATTCCGTGACGGCGAAATCGGATATCCACTCCGTCATCCGATGAGACGAACCGACCGATTGCTCAAAGACGCGATCCAAGATGAAATAGGCGAGGATCGAGGTGACGACCCCCCACGCCGCGCCGACCTTCGCTTGGCCCATTTCGTAAACGCCGTCCAGGCGCGGTTTCGGACCCGGTTCCCACATCACGAAGAGCCCACGCTCCGTGCTCTCGTCCTCCGGAAGACCGTAGGTGACCGTGCCGTAAACACGGCCCGGCTTCACGCGACTTTCCGCCCAGATCTCGATCCGCCAGAAGTCCGTTCCCTCCGGAGGAATCAGCGGAAGAGATGCGACATCCCGCACGGGCGTCAGGATCGGCGACGCCCGCAGATAACTCTCGATCCAATTTTCGTCGCGCAGAAGCGGTCCGTCTGCGGGAGAGCGTCGCCGGTAACGACGGATGAAACCGAACGCCCGCGAAGTCAGCAGGAACGGCAACGTCGCGACGAGGAGCGCCCAGTATCCCATCCCCTCTTGCAGGCCAAAATAGACGGCGACCGCGACGAGAACCGGGATCGCCCTCTCGCTCCAGGTCCGACGATTCTCTTTGTCGAACAAAGACACCGCGAACGCCCCCCGGGGTTTAGAAGCTCGAATCCGGCCCCTTCAAGAACTCGAGCTCTTCCGGTGTCGTATCCCGCCCCAGAAAAACGTTGCGGTGCGGGTAACGACCGAAGCGATCAATGATCGCTTTGTGCTTCAGCTCGAAGTTCAATTGCGTTTCAAAACCGGGTCCGCTGAACAGCTCGACCGCGCGCACGTGCTCGGCCGGATCTTCGCTATGCATGAACGGCATGTACAAGAACGTCCGCTGCTCGACGGGAAGATCGCGGTCCTGACCGGTCGCGATCGCCGCTTTCGCCAGATCCAACGCGAGCGCGTCCTGCGCGAAAGCCTTCGCCGTATCCCGGTGGATATTGCGCGAGAATTGGTCCAGCAGCAGAACTTCCGCAAGGCGGTTTTGCATCGTATCCCGCCAGTGGGTCAGCTCGCCGCGGGCCGCAGCCTCGTGAATTTCGCCGAAACGATCGCGCATTTGGTCGTCCAGCCAACGGCTTTTCACAAACCATTGCTCGGGAGCGAGCTCCTTGAACCAATATTGAAAGATGCTTTGCGCGTTCATAAATACTCCTGACTTTAAATACTGTGCCCGACGCATGTGCCGGGTACAAAATAGAAAAAGGGACCGGTCCGGTCCCTTTTTCAAATCTTCGAATTTGAAACGAGATCGCTTAGACGTGTTCTTTGATGAACTCGAGCAGACGATCCTTGGGCAAGTTCCCCATGACCTGATCCACCGGCTGTCCGCCCTTGAACAGAATCAGCGTGGGGATCGAACGCACCGAGTATTTCGCCGCGACCTCGGGGCTCGAATCGACGTCGAGTTTCATGACGCGAACTTGAGTTCCCATTTCTTCCGCGACCTCTTCCAGCTTCGGCGCCAGCGCCTTGCACGGAGGACACCACTCTGCCCAGAAATCGACGAGAACGGGAACATTGGATCCCAGAACCTCGCGTTCAAAGCTCGTGTCGTTAACCGGTGTGGTGAATTGTCCCATGCTAAGCTCCTTCGTCATCAGTTCCCGAGGGCTCATCAAAAAGCGCCTCGGCGAATTTCTTTTTCAGTTCTTTTTGGTCGTCCAACTTTTGGAGGTCCCAATCTTTCTTAACGTCCGCCCATTTGTCACGGGCTGACGCTCTTTTCAAGGTGGTGTCGGACGCATTGATGTCAAGACCACCCACCGCCTTTTCGAAGCGCTTTCGACGCTCCTCGGGGGTCATTCGGCTTTTAATTCGATCTGAGGGGACCGGCGCCTCATTTTGACTGACTTCCGGCAAAGTTGAAGCGGTCTCGACGCCCGCTCCGCGGACCATTTGGGCTTCGCCGCCACTTTCCGACCACTGGGCCTTGCGCAGCTTTTCCAAGCAGGCCTCGGCGTCCAGTGCCAGAATTTCGCACATATTGCGCACGAGTTTTTCCGCATCGAACGGGACTTCCAGCATCCGATCCATACGAACCTTCAAGAGGTCCATGGGATTCATTTTTGCGCCCCGATCGATCCCCAACATGACGGCCCCACTGAAGCCGCGCATCTCTTTGAGTTTCGCGCCGACGCCGAGCGCGGACACCTTCGCCGAGTTCCCCGACGCGACCACGAGATCCGGTCGGAAGCTCAGCACCTTGTCCGCCAGCCCCACGTCGGTGCCGATCGCCATGACGTCGAAACCCACCTTTTTCAGGAGCGTTTCCGTGCGGCTGTTTTCGACATAATCATCGCTGATCAACAAAACACGACGGGACATAATTCAATGTTAGCACTCCGGTTTTCTCGTGTTAACTTCGAAAAATGAGACTCGGCCTCGGGCGCAGGGCAACAAACTACCTCTTCTTCGAAATGTGGCCCAGCCTCGTCCTCGGCGTCCTCATCTTCGTTTTCATTCTGTTGATGGCCCAGGCTTTGCGTCTCACCGAAATGGTGCTCGCCCAAGGCATCTCATTTACGGTCGTTTTGGAAATCATGGGTTATTTGTCGATTAGTTTTCTACCCGTGATTTTGCCGATGAGCCTGCTTTTCGCCGTGCTTTTGACTTACGGCCGCTTGAGCCAAGAGTCGGAAATGGTCGCGCTGAAAGCGATCGGCTACTCGCAATTCGCGTTGACCGTCCCCGCGGTCCTGCTTTCGGTCCTCGTCGCGTTTCTTTCCGCGCAGACCTTCTTCCAACTGGCACCTTGGGGGAACCGTCAGTTCGAAGTGCTCGTGACGAAGATCGCGTCGACCAAAGCGCAAGCGACTTTGAAAGAGGGCACGTTCTCGGAAGGTTATTTCGACCTCGTCGTCTACGCGAACAAGGTCGACCAGAAAACCGGCCGCATCGAGAAGGTTTTCATCTACGATGAGCGCTCGGCCGACGTACCGCTCACGATCATTTCGAAGTCGGGTCAGATCATTCAAGATCCGAATGCGCCCGGGCATTCAATCTTACTGCAACTTCAAGACGGCAGCATCCACCGCCGGGGCGAAGCGCACACCAAAGTGAACTTCGGCACCTTCGAGGTCCGCCTGAGCGATCCGGTCACCGAAGAGATCCGCGCGAAATCGCCCCCGTCCCTCACCATGGACGAAATCCGCGAACGCCTGACCCAAGAAACCCTCAGCGAAGAGGATCGCCGCAACGCTTTGATCGAATACCACAAACGCATCGCCATCAGCGTCGTGTGCGTGATCTTCGGTCTTTTGGGCGTGGGCCTTGGCACGCAGACCAATCGCCGCGACTCGAAGGGCGGCGGATTCATCACGAGCCTGGGTGTCGTGATTTTATATTGGATCTTGTACATCGGCTTTGAAGGCGCAGCCAGAAACGCGCAACTTCCCGTCGCGCTCGCGATCTGGAGCCCGAACATCCTTTTCGGCGCCTACGCCGTGAAGCGACTGAAAGACATCTGGCACTAGGAAGCGAAGAAACGAGGACCTCGTGGATCCGAAATTCTGGCACCAACGCTGGCAAGACCGCCAAATCGGCTTTCACCGTGCCGACGTCAACCCCCTGCTCGCGGACCACGTCGAACGCCTTTCACTCAAACCCGGCCAGCGGATCTTCGTTCCGCTCTGCGGGAAATCCGTCGACCTCGGGTGGCTTCGGGGCCGGAGATACTCGGTCGTCGGCGCCGAACTCCATGAGCCCGCCGTCCAAGAGCTCTTTCAAGAGCTCGGGGTCACGCCGGAGGTCGCCACCGTGGGGAACCTGAAACGTTACCGCGCCCCGGGGCTTGAGGTGTTCGCGGGTGATCTCTTCGATCTTGCACCGAATGCGCTCGGCCCGGTGGAAGCCGTTTACGACCGCGCCGCCTTGGTCGCACTCCCCGAGCCGATCCGCCGCCGGTACGCCAGCCACCTGCTCACCTTAACCGATGGCGCGCCCCAACTGTTGATCACCTACACTTACGATCAAACCCGGGCCGACGGTCCGCCTTTTTCGGTGACGCCCGAGTTCGTCACCGACGTTTATGCCGCGAAGTTCACGCTCCACAACATCCACCGCGAAGACGTCGATGGCGGCCTCAAAGGCCTCCCCGCCACCGAAACCGTCTGGTTGCTCACCCAAAAATAGAAACGCGCCTCTTCTCGCGCGCGTTTCAAAAAATAAGGGAGAAGGCCCGTCGTCCTTTTCGTGCAGTTTCCATCGCACGAGAACGATCCGGGCTTCCCTTGATATTCAGTTTTGGATTTTTAAATTAAGTATTGAGGGAGTTTTTAGAAAATGAGCGATGCAGCAGCATCCCTACTACTACGGTCATCCGTGACCACATCGCCCCTCCCTGAAAATGAGTGTAGAAGGAAGAGCGAAAGAAAGACAAAAGAATTTTTTAGTATTTTTCAGATTTTCGAGAGGGAAAACATGCGTCGAGAACCTCGATCTAGATCTAGTGATCGACACTGATGACGCCCCTATCTGTAGATGAAGATTTAAGAGCGTGATAAGAATTCCTGATTTCTACATGAAAAAAAACTGACAATTCTTGAGCATCCCGCACCATCGTGGCGCCTTCATTGATCAAATCCAGTGAGCCCGCGAACTGCGAATCGTAGGGTGCACCGGGAACAACGAACACCGCGCGCGACTGATCTGCGGCGGCTTTCGCGGTGAGCAGCGTGCCGCTGCGGCGACGGGCTTCGACAATCAAAACTCCGTCTGAAAACGCCGAGATCAGCCGATTTCTTTCTCCAAAATAGGGCTTACGCATCGTCGCTCCCGGCGCGTACTCGCTGACGAAGCAGCCCCCACTGCGCAAAATGTCTTCGCGCCAACGCTCGAGTTCTCGAGGGTAGATTTGATCGAAACCCGACGGCAGAAACACGACCGTCGGACGTCCCTTACGCAGGGCCGTGCGGTGCGCGCACTGATCCACGCCACGCGCGCCGCCACTCAGCAGATTCACGTCCACTTCGCGACGTAAAAATTCGCCCAGCTCCGTCTCCAACCACTCGAGCGAAGGCCGCGAAACTTCACGGCTGCCGACGACCGCAAGCAATGGCGTCTCGAGAAGTTGCGCCGCCCCTAAGACGAAGAGTCCCCGTGGCGGATCGGTGAGTCCACGCAACTTCGTCCGCGGCCAAAGGGGACTCGAGGGCAGAAGCAAGGCGTAGCCCTTCGCACTCCAGGTTCGCACGGCGTCCTTCGCCACTTCCAGCTCCGCCTCGGTGAGTGGTGGAAGCCCGGCCAGCATCAACGAACGGCTTTCCATCTTGGGGATGACCTCAAGGATCGCATCACCGTCTTGATCTAAGTCCAGCGTGAGGCTACGAAATTCACAATAGATGTCGAAGTAAAATTCCGCCGGCGCGACTCGCGTCGCGTAGCGGTTCCAGAAAATGTAATCGAAAAGTCGGACGCTCATGGCCCAGTGTCATCGCAAGGGCTAAGCCAAGCTCAGATCTATTCCGTGAGCATCGCGGGGGTCGTCGTGTCCCCCACCCGGATATCTTCGAGGGATTTGACCACGATCGCCGTCGAAACCCGACCGCCGACGCGGACCACTTGAAGCTCACCAATTTCGGCCGGATTTTCGCGGATCAAAAGATCCGCGTTGCGCAGCGAAGGATTGCGGTAAACGGGAACGTGCGTCCCGACCGCGAGCCCCTGGTTCGAGCCGGCGTTCAGATAGACGATGTTGTACATCCCGAAAAGCCGGCGCTCGGCCGAGAACTCTCCGCCGATGATCTTCCCGTTCACCGGACTCATGGAGCCGCCCCCGGCGGGCACCATCGACGGAAGCTCTTCACTGACCAAGATATCGCCGCGCGAAACGTGCGAAACCGACTTCACGACGCGCGCACGGTAAACACCCTCGGCCGAGTTCACGGGGGCCTCCACCTCGAGCATCCCACCGATCCCGTAAGCGAGCGCTTCCGGGGCGCCACGCACCGGCCCCTGACGGCGGACCGACATCAGTCGCATCCCTTGGCTGAGCCCCGATCCCTTGATCAGGATCGTCTGCCCTTCACCCGCCGTCGAAAAACCGAGCTCCGAGCCGAGGACCTCGCCCGCGCCTTGAACTTCCGTGTCCGAGACAAAATGATTCACGGACAACGGCACGTTGTCGGTGGGCGCGCGCGTCACGGTCGAAAGCTCCAAGAGCGCCGACTTCTTCGGATCGCGGTGATAGACGTAACCGGGAATCGAGCGCGGAAAGCTCCGCGGAGGGGCTTGCGAACGTGACGGCGGCGGGATCTTCAACTGCCCGAGGTCGATATCGATATACTGACCGATGACGGGCTTCGCCGGAGCGGCGGGCGCCGCATTCGGATCGACCGGCGGATCCGCTTGGGGCGTCGCGGGGGCATTGCCGACCGCGAGCGAAGGGGGTTCCGCGGCGGTTCCCAATTGGAAACTTACGACCCCCGAGGGTGCGATTTCGTGCGGGTTATAGATGTCGGTGTTGAGGGACCAAATTTTCGGCCAGAAATTCGGATCACCGAAGAAGGTTTCCGAAATACCCCAGAGCGTGTCGCCCTTCTGGATGGTGTAGGTCTGATCTTTCGCGCGGCCCAGGGCCTCGCTCCATTTTTCCGGAGACGTCGGATTCGCGTAATAGTTGCGGTAGATTTGGTGCAGACGCTGCTCTTTACGGGCGTCCGCGCCTTCCTGTGCGAAAGCCGAAGGCCCCGTTCCTACGAGCACCACGATCACGGGCGCGAATTTCATCCACATGCAGACAATCCTTGTCGACTGGGGCTAGGGCTTAACGAATCACCTTCAAGTCCACGTCCGCACGCGCGGCCTCGGGACTTCCCGGATACTGTTTCTTCACCTGTTCAAAGACGGTCACGGCTTGCGGACGCAAATTCATTTTGCGGTAAGCGGCGGCCTTCGCGTACAACGCCGCGCGAGCGCGGTTCGAACGCGGATACTCTTTCAGGATTTGGTCGAAGTGACGAAGCGCACGGCCGTAGAGTTTGTTCGAGAACGCGAGCGATCCCGCCAGATACAGCGACTCGTCGGCGTAAACGCCCTTCGGATAGTCGATCATCATGCGCTGAAAACGGGATTGAAAACTGAGCTCATCGTTGCGCTCAAAAGCCTGAACCATCTCTTCATAAATACGTTTTTCAGTATCTGTCGGCAGTGCCTGAGTTGTACGCCCTTCCAACTCATTTTTCTTACGCAAAACCATCTCGCGATCGCGCTGAAAGTTTCTGTCACTTTCCACTTTGCCGCGCGCGCTTTGTGACTTTTGCGAAACAGCGTGAGCTGTCGGCAGGACAGCGTTAACACCCCAAAACAACAGCAATAATGCGGTGGTCTTTTTCATGGACTCCAGTATGGCACGCTGATTCAAGATCATTCAACCGGCAAAACCCAGGAGTTATCCACAGAATTTGAGGAAAAGAGGACCTCCTAGACCTTGGACTATTGATGGGACAAGGCTTTGAGCTATCTGATGAGAATTAGCTCAGCGACTAAGTCGATGATTTGTGACGTGAAAACTGAAAATCTTAGGAAGTCCTTAAAAATTAATTTCAGAATCTTACAGGATGCATGACAGATCCGCAGGAAATTCTCCCAGCCGCGAACGGATTCTGGAATTCGAACTCTAAAATTCTGTCACAGAGGCGCGAAGCCTCTGCTTATCTGGCGGGCGAGCACGAACTCCATTTGTGCGTTCCCCCCCCTTCCCTCTTCGGCCGGAACCACTGCCCGAAAATTGAAATTCTCTTGATTCAAATTTCCCCTTAAGGGCGCGTAGGATTTCAGAGTCACACCAAGGAGGGTGTTATGAAAGCTCAGCTGAGTTGGCTGTCGATTGTCCTATTTTGCTTCACACTTCAGGCCTTCGCTCAAGACGAAGGGGAAACCACGACGGAATCGACCGTGAGCGAAGAGGCCACGACCGAAGAAACGGCGGCGGAACCCGCCGAGAAGACAGAAAACTGGATCTCGTGCGGCACAAGTTACCTGCAGCACGTCCGCCAGCTTCCGGCCGCGAAACAGAAGGCCGAGCTCGAAAACTGGTGGGAGCTTTCGGACCGCGAATTCGGTCAAATCAAACGCGATGAATTTCAGTGGAAAGAGCGTCAGCCGCAAAAGCTAAAAGAGTTCCAGGAGCTGCTCGCCGCAAAACCCGTCACCGAGTCCATCCTCTTGAAAGTGAAGTTCGGTGCCTACGACTTCAAACAAAAAGGATTCCCCGTCGACATCGCGACCGAAAAATCCGACCGCGCTCTGAAATCCCACTACAAGAGCTCCGGCGGCTTCAGCATGGGCGGCATCGGTGGCCCTCCGGAAGAAAACCTGGGCGCCTGCACCATGATGATTTCGGACTTCAACAAAGCCCAGATCCTGCCCGGCACCGTCAAACTTCGCGGAACCAACGTCGCGAAAATGAAGTTCATCCCCGTTCCGGAAGCGACCGCCAAAGAGCTGACGTCCACCCTCGGTTCGGACCGCATCGTCACCGTCGTCCTGCGCTACCTTCCCGGAAAAACCGAGCTGAAACGCCAGAAGCTCGGCAGCAACTACTTCAATACACTGTACGTCGACGCCCAACTGCAAGAGCTCGAGTTCGGCGCGGGTGACGGCCGCGTCACCGCGAAGTTCTAGCTTCGTCAATGCACTCCCCGTCCGGTCGCCGACCGGGCGGGAACGCCTCGCTTCACTCTTTCGCTCCTCCGTCCCGCGGCCCGATTTGCAGCTTCAGCCGTCATGCCGTTCGCGCTCTTCTTCTCGGCCCTCACCTTCATCTTCACGGGCTGGAGCCTCGGCCACGCCGGCACATTCTACTTTCGCCCTTTGCAAGACCTCTGCACGGAAACTTGGTCCATCGAACCGCTCACGACCGTGGGCTCGGCGATGATTTGCGGACGGGAACTTCCCCCAGGCAAAATCAAAGAGCTTTTCCTGCGCGCAGGGCTTTACCACGTCCTTGTCGTTTCGGGCGCGCATCTGGTTTGGCTCGCCGAGCTCGCGCGTCGGCTTTTCCCGCGTCGCCCTTTATGGACGGCCGCACTTTTGCTGCTGTTCGCCGGCATGACGGGATTCGGCGCGCCGCTCGTGCGCGCGGGTTTACAGATGATCCTGCAAAGCACCCGTCGCCGCCCTTGGCTGGCAAATATCGTCTGGTCCTATCTGGCGACGCTCGTTTTCCATCCCGGATGGTGGAACTCGGTCAGCCTGCATCTGTCAGCGCTCGCGGCCCTGGCGCTGCGACTTCCGCTCAAGCGACGCCACCGCGGCCTGGCGGTGATCGTGATGACCTTGCCGATCGTTCTTCCCTTCGGCAGCTTCACGCCGCTCGGCGCGCTGACGGGACTTCTGCTTTCCCCCGTGGTGGAGCTCGTGCTTTTCCCCGTTTGCGTGATCGCGTGGATACTTCCGGGCCTACAGTCCGTGGCGAATTTCATCGTCCACGCAGGGCTCGCGTTCTTGGAATCCGCGCAAGCTCACTTCGCCCCACCTTTCCAGGTCGCGCCACTTGTCCCCAGGCCGGCGTTGATTTTCTATTTTTTCGCGCTCGTCACACTGATCGGCGCTTTCGCCGCCCGGGGACGACTTGCGCGTTAGATGGTGTTTGGCGCTGCTCCTGCTCGCTGAGCCCCTCGCGGAACATCCGACATATTTCGATTTGCAGCTTCAAAGGAATTCGGTGCGGATCCGGTCCGGAGACTTCAAAGCGCGCTGGTTTCGCGACCGAATCATAGCCACCACCGCAACGCCGGTCCGCGTGGAGCGGCTCACTTCCGGACGCAAGGTCTACTGGTTGCCGCGATTTCAAATCGCGGACATCGGCGCGGCCCCGCGCCGGGACGCGCGCGAGATCTCACACTTCGCACGTCGCGAAAAGATTCGCATCTTGATTTGGCGTCAACGCGAAATCCGGGACTGCACGTCCTGGGACCGCGAGCTTCCCCCGGCGGTGAAATCCGTGATCGCCACCGGCGAAGGGGAGTGCTTCACCCAACGGCCCCGACACCGCCACTGGCTGCGGGCCCGCGGACCGCTGCGTTTTCGCTACTGACGGAAAGGCCGGTACTCCAACCCCAAATCGCGGGCGACGGGCTCGTAACAAACGGCGCCGTCGTAGACGTTCAGGCCCTGGAAAAGCGCGGCGTCCTTGGCGATCGCGTCCTCGACGCCCATCGCGGCGAGCATCGACGCGTACTTCAGCGTCACGTTGGTCAGCGCGTAGGTCGAAGTGCGTGAAACCACCCCCGGTATGTTCGGGACGCAGTAATGAATCACGCCGTCGACTTCGTACGTGGGATTGGCGTGCGAGGTCGGACGACAGGTCTCGATGCAACCGCCTTGATCGACCGCGACGTCCACGACCACGCTGCCCTTCTGCATCGCGGAGACCATCTGCCGACTGACCAGCGTCGGCGCCTTGTGGCCCGTGATCAAAACCCCGCCGATCAAAAGATCGGACTCCAAAACGCTTTGTTCGATGCTTTGCGCGTTCGAGTGCAGCGTCACCACGCGCCCCTGAAAGATATCGTCCAGGTATTCCAAGCGGGAGAGGTTCACATCCAAAATGGTCACCCGCGCGCCCAAACCCACCGCCATTTTCGCGGCGTTCGTGCCGACGACCCCGCCCCCGATGATCGTGACGTTTCCCGGTTTCACGCCGGTCACGCCCCCCAGCAGGATGCCCTTGCCGCCGTGATCTCGCTGCAAGTAAAACGCGCCGATCTGGGTCGCCATCCGTCCGGCGACCTCGCTCATCGGCGTGAGGAGCGGCAGGCTCCCATCCGCCAACTGAATCGTTTCGTAGGCGACGGCTTTGACTTTACGTTCGCATAAAACGCGCGTGAGCTTCGGTTCGGCCGCGAGGTGAAGGTAGGTGTAAAGAATCTGGTTTTCTTTGAGCAGCTCGAACTCGTCCGGCAGCGGCTCTTTCACCTTCACGATCATGTCGGCCTTGGCGTAGACTTCGGCCTTCGTGTCGAGAAGGGTCGCGCCCGCTTTTTCGTACTGCGAATTGGAAATACCCGAGCCCACGCCCGCGTCCTTTTCGACGTAAAGCGCGTGGCCCTCTTTGACCAGCTGGCGGACGCCCGCTTCGGTCATCCCCACCCGGTTTTCGCTGATTTTGATTTCTTTCGGAACACCAATAAGCATGGTTCACCCACCTTAACTGGCGCCCGAGGCCGCCAGTGGAATTAAGACCAGTTCGAGTTGCGGTACCGTTCCTGTTCCGAAAGGTCCGCGCCGAGTTCGATACGTTTGTACGCCTCGGTCGTCTCGAGAAGTTTTTTGACGAGCTTGTTCATCATATCGTGACCGGCTTTGTACAGAACGACGTGCCCCATGAGCGGCATCCCCAGCGTCACCAGATCACCGAGCGCATCGAGTGCCTTATGGCGCACGAACTCATCGGGGAAGCGCAGGCCGTCGGGATTGATGACTTTCGTGTCATCCATCACCACCGCGTTGTCGAGGGACCCACCGCGCGCCAGGCCCTTGGCCTGCAGCGTTTCGACGTCCTTCAAAAAACCGAATGTCCGCGCACGCGCGAGCTCACGGGTGAAGGTCTCTTCGTTGATGTCGAGATCGATTTTTTGTTTCCCGATCGCCGGATGCGGGAACTCGATCGTCACCGTCAGGCGCAGCCCGTTGTACGGCACCACGTAGGCCTGCTTGTCGTCTTCGGAGTAGTAGACCGGCTGGGTCAGGTAGCAGTACTTGCGCGGTTGATCTTGCTCGATCAAACCGACCTTTTGGATCGCCTCCAAAAAAGAAATCGCGCTGCCGTCCGTGATCGGAATCTCGGGGCCGGTCATTTCGATGATCAAATTGTCCACCCGCAGCGCCGCCAGTGCCGACAGGCAGTGCTCCACCGTCGCGACGCTGAAAAGCCCCCCACCCAGCACTGTCTGGTAGCCCGTGGCGGTCACGTTCGACACATGGACCTTCAGCGAGGGCTGGTCCGGCAGGTCGGCCCGAACGAAATGGACGCCGGTATTCGGCGGCGCGGGCACGAAGTTCAGGGCACAGGCTTCGCCGGAATGGAGCCCGACACCCTGGACCTGGACACGACTGCGGATGGTCTTTTGGAGAAACATGGCTGGATTGTATACTGAAAGCGTGAAACCGGTCACGGGATTGAGCCCCTTCCTGAAGCTTTTTTTCAGCGCCATCGCGTTTCTCATCTCCGTTGCCGTCATGGGGCTGACGGGATGTGCATCGAAACCCAGCGCCCAAGAGGTGATGGACGCCCGCACGGCGAACGCCCGCCCCTCGAAAGACACGGTGTGGACGGACCGCTTCTATTGGGGACAACCCAGCGGACCCTCGCGCGACGTTCAAAACTGGGACTTCTTCTATAAGGACTGCGAACTTGCGCGCAAATCCCGCCGCCCCACCCGCTCAGAATGGGAATGTAAAGCGCCTTGAATTCTGAGCCTTTAGGCCTATCAACGGGACTCCGATAGACCTTTATGGGTATGCTCGATCGTTACCGGAAAACCGGCGGATTTTTGCAACTGGCGGTGCTACTTGAAACTTCGCCCGCTTCGAAACAAGAGAAATTCCTAAGCCTGATTCGCGAGGAATCCCCGAAGTGGGAGAGCGAACTCAAAAAGCGCCTGCTGAGTTTCGAGCGCGTTTTGAATTGGAATCCCGAACATCTTGGCGACATCTGGCCACGCCTGCCGGACAAGGTCGTCGCGACCGCCGTCTGGAACCTGCCCCCGCCCTTGAAAGAGAAATTCATGGCGAGCATTTCGGTCGCGCTCAAACGCCGACTGGATGAGGCCGCCACAATGAACGCGCCGACCGACGGCGAAATTCTGGGCTGCCGCTTGAAGATCCTGCAAGAGATCCGCACCATGACGACCAACGGCATGATGCGTATGGATAAACTCGATCCCGAACTGGTGATCCCCGACGGCATCGAAGGTGAACTGAATGACAATCCCTTCAGCGCCCCCAGCGCGCTCGAGAAGCAGGTCCTCGCGACGCCCGAGCCCTCGGCGGCGGCCGGCGCGAGTCCCGGAACCAGCCCCGCGGCGATTCAACTGGTGGAAGAGATGAAAGAACTCCGCCGCAAACTTTTGTCTGCGGCGGCGGAAATTCAGACTTTGAAATCGGAAAATCAATCGATGAAGGAACGGCTCGAGCAGATCAAAAAGATCGCTTAGGGCCCGCTTACAGGGCCTTTCCGTCGAACGTCACCGACTGCACTTTTTGCGTCGGATTGTTCTTCTTGATCTCTTTCGAGTAGGCTTCGCACTTCGCCTTCGTTTCCACTTTCGATGAAACCGAAGCTCCCGACTTGAAGGTGACTTTGCAGACCTTCTTGTTGTCGACGGGCTTCTGTTCGTAGATCACGGTCCCGGCGAAAGTCACTTTCGTGATGGTTTGACCCGGGTTGTTCTTTTTGATCTCGGCGTGGTTTTTATCGCAAGCCGCGCGATCTTTCACGTCGGTCGCCACCGAGGCGCCGCTCGCGAAGAAGATCTTGCAGGTCTTTTTGTCCTCGGCCTTTTTCTCGTAGATCACTTTTCCGTCGAACGTGACTTTCGAGATCTCGTTCTGCGGATTGTTCTTTTTGATTTCTGCGTGGTACTTTTCGCAACCCGCTTTGTCCTTCACGTCCGTGGCCGCCGACCCGCCGCCCGCGAAGAAGACCTTACAGACTTTTTTGCTGTCGGGGACTTCTTCTTTGACCTGTTTGATGATCTTGCCGTTGAATTCACATGTCACGGCCGCGCCCGGATTGTCTTTGATCGCGCTGTCGCAACGTTTTTTCGCCGCGTCGAGCGTGATGTCCGCGATGCCTAAGCCGTTCGAGACCGAACCTTTGGTGATCGTGATCTTCAGGATTCCCATATCCGAGGTATCCAGGAACACCATCTGACCATCGAAGGTCACCGAGCGGATTTTTTGCTTCGGATTGTTCTTTTTGATTTCGGCGAAGTAAGCCTCGCACGCTTTACGGTCCGCGACTTTCGAAGCCGACGATGCGCCCGAGTGGAACGTGACTTTACATTCCTTCTTCTCGGCCTTGACCGCCGTGTAAAGAACCTTGGTTCCGAACGTCACTTTCGCGATCTCGTTCTGCGGATTGTTCTTTTTCACTTCCGCCCAGTACGCCTTACATTTGTCTTCCGACTTCTGTTGGCTGGCGATCGAACCGCCGCCCTGGAACGCGATCTTACACTCTTTCGCCTTCGGCTCCTCAACGCGCTCGAACATCAAACCGTTGAAGGTACACTCGTAGCCAACGCCAGCGTCTTTCACGACCTGCGCGCGGCAGGCGATGCGGGCTTGCGCCAACGTGATGTCTTTCTTGCTTTCCAGTTTCGTCTTTTTGCCGCCGACGACTTTGTAAGCGACGTAGTCGCCCTTCACGCCCTCTTTCGGGATCGCGATTTCTTTTTTATCGAGGGTCAACTTCACGATTTCGCTTTTCGGATTGTTGGCTTTGATCTGCGCGTAGTAGCTCAAGCACTGATCTTTGTTTTTCACTTTGGTCGCCGCCGAAGCGCCACCTTTGAAGTGAACCTTACACTCGAGCTCTTTCGCGGTCTCTTTCGGCTTACAAGCTTTGTTGGTGAACGAACCCGAAAGGACGCCATCGGCACAAGCGCGGACCTCTTTATTTTCGCCTTCGCACGCCGCGCCGTCTTTCGCCTCGGCGTTTTTGTACGCGCTCACGGTTTTACCGTGCGCCAGGGCGCCGCCCCAGGGAAGTTCGCAGGACTTTTGATCCGGGCACTCGAGGTTTTTCTTTTCCGAAGTCAGCACCGCATCGGTACAGGTGTACTCGACGTAATCGCCGCAATCGGTGTCCGCGAAAGGCGTGTTGTCGAGCTTCAACTTTTGGATCATGCCGTTCGCGAGATCTTGTCCGTCGGGCAGTTTACAGCTGCCGGCCGAAACCACGGGGCACGAAGCCAGGCTGAAGGAACCCGAAAGTTCACTGTTATTACAGGTGCGCACTTCCTCGTCGCAAGTGCCGTCGCCCAAATCTTTGAAGGCGGCCACGGACTTACCGTGCTCCACGACCAGGCCATCCGCCCAAGGCACCGCGCAGTTTTGCGCTTGCGCAGGTTGCACTTGGCAACCCGCAAACTGAAACGAACCGCTCAGGGTTCCGTCCGTACACAGGCGATCTTCCTGTTGGCAACTTTCGCCTTCCGCCACCGTTTCGGATTGGAACGCGACGACGCTTTTACCGTTGATGACCAAAAGGCCATCTTGCCAAGGCACCGGGCAATTCAAGGCCTCGGTGTTGTTCTTTTGATTGTCCGTACCCGCGATGTCCTGCGAAGTATTGGACTCGCAGTTCTGGAAACTGACGGTGAAGAACGCGATCCCACAAATAATCAGTGCGCGTTGAAAAAAGCTACGTTGCATTTGTGATCCCCCGGCAACAACGTCCCCCACGGACGCCGACGGAGTTGTGAAAAGCAAACGAAAGGCCAATCATGAAAAACCCGTGGAAAGGGGCTATAGTTGTCGGCGAGGCCCGTTGTCGCATTTCGAGGCGTGCAATCTTAAGAACACGATCATTCGATTGACGGCGATCACACTTCGAAGGAATTAATCCAAATGGCGTCTTTCACAGGTCTTAAGATTTTGTATGGACTCTTCGAACTCCCGCTGGCGGCGATCGAAATTTTCTTGCGCCTCTATCTCTTTATTCATTTCACCGAGGTCGTGAAGCTTCCGCCGTGGATGACGGGCTTAGCGCTGCTTGTGAGTTTGGCGAGCGATGCCGCCCTCGCCCCCTGGATCGGCGCGAAGAGCGACGCGTGGTTCGGCTACGGACGCGGCCGCTGGCCATGGGCGCTCGGCGGCGCGCTCGTCGCGGGCCTCGCGCTGCTCGCGATGTTTCAAATCCCCGCCGGCACCGAGCCGCATTCGGCCTTCGCGCTGCTCGTGCTGCTGATGTTGGTGCTGAACACGGGCCTCGTCTTCGCGAACGTCCCCTACGCGGCGCTGATCGGTGACGTGGCGGAAGGTGAACCCGAGTCTTATCTGGGCTGGCGCGTGGCTTTCGGAGGGCTCGGACAATTGGCGGGCCTCGCGATCCCCGGCTTTTTCATCGCGCTGAAAGATCCGCTCGCGTTCAAACAAAGCGCGTGGATCTTGACGATCCTGCTTTTTCTTTTGGGCTTCGTTTCGTCGATGAGCCGTCCGGCCTTCCGCCCCCGTCGGGTGACGCCGATCGATCCCGACTTCGCCGTCCTGACGACAGGCGACTTCTTGCGCGCGCGACCTTTCCCCGCGTTCTTTCACGGCGCGACGCTTTGGCTTTTCGCGATCGCAGTCTTGAACGTGGCCGTCACGTTCGCGCTGTCCGTTTCGCTTCCCTATTACAAGCTGAGCCTGCGTTTGGAAGAGAACATCACCCAAGGCGTCCTTTTGACCTCGGCCCTTTTCGCGATCGCCGCGATTCCACTGTGGCTCTTGCTTTATCGTCGCTGGGGTCCCCGACGCGCTTTTCTGGCGAGCGGCCTTCCCTGGGCGGCCTTGACCGCGCTGTCGCCGCTCATCCTAGGGCTGGGCGAAAAGGCGCTCCTTTATCTTTACGGCGGGGTGCTGCTCGGGATTTTCACGGCGTCGACGGTGATCTGGGAGTGGTGGTTCGTCGCGAACGCGCGCCGAGTGGGCGCGGGACTCGGGGCCGCTTACGGCCTGTGGCGAATGATGTCGCGACTCGCGCGCGCGTTCGGAACGGCGCTCGCGGGACTCGCGCTCAGCTGGGCCGGGATTCAGGGATTCGATCCGCGCATCGACGACCGTTTGGCCTTAATTTACGGCCCGGTCGTCGGCATCGGCATTTTGCTCGCGCTCTGGCTCGCTTACGGAAACCTGAAACGCAGCGAAACCTAAATTGGACGCCTAACCGGCTTTTTGGACACGGCAACTGACGGGCGGCGCCGGGCGCTCTTCGCCCTTCTTCGGCGGCGACCGACGTTCGTCATCGATCGCGTTCGAGCAGAAGACATCCGGGCACTTCGCGCAGGCGATGCCACGCAATTCATCCATTTCGGGATAACTCAAAGAGACCGGCGTGTAATGGAACGGCAATTCGTCCTTGGCGTCGCGGAACTCACGCAGAAGACGCGGGATCTCGGCGGCGCCATACTCGCGCACCATTTCGAAGTTACGGAGGAAGTCGCGCACGACCGAAGCCTCGCGCAGAACCCAGACGTTTTCGACCGATTCGAATTCGGCGTTGTAAGACCAGTTGTAGCTTCCGGTATAAAGCGTCTTGCCGTCGATGATCATGTACTTGTGATGCATTTGCGGCGCTTTCATGAAGTCCCAGCGAAGGGCGTAGGACTTGATACGAACGTCGACGCCGCCCTCGTAGGCATGGCGCGAAAAGTAGTATCCGCGCTTGCGGCACTCGGCTTCGGCTTTGCCTCCGGCCACGCACTCGGCGAGCTCTTGCGCCTCAGCCGCACGTTTGAAAGTCGAGACGTACTCTTGGCTGTCGAGCACGAGTTCCACCTTCACGCCGCGTTTCACCGCTTCGGTCAAGGCGTTCATCAGATTCCAGCTACGGAAGTGTCCCGTGGCGATCTGCACGCGGGACTTCGCTCCGCCGATGGCTTGGATCAACCGCGTCTCGACGTTGCCGGGCTGGCTTTCGTCGATGCTTTCCAGACGTTTCGTCTGACGGCGGCGATCGACGGCGGGCTGAAAGTTGCGGCTCGTAAAGTAAGCGGCGGGAGTTTTCGCCTCGGCCGGACGGCGGGCGAGCGTCAACTCTTCCGGCGACGTTTCACCGGGGATCAGCGGATTGGCGTTCGTGAACAGGAAGTCGAACTCTTCGCGGAAGGCTTTGGTCGCCTTCACGCAGTCGCCGCAGACCACGAGATTTTCGTCGTAAGAGCGCTGCAGCGCCGTTTCGCTGAAGTTGCCGCTCGAGCTCAACAACCGCGCGCCGTCCACGATCAAGAACTTGTGGTGGTTGATCTTGTTGATCCAACGGATTTCGGCGCCGGCCTTTTGCAACTCCGCCAAAAATCCCGGCTGTCCCGACTCGATGGACTTGCGCACGATCAGGCGGACCTGGACGCCGCGTTTTTGCGCTTCTTCCAGCTCTTTCATCACCAGGGGCGACGAGAAAGTGTAGATGGCGAGGTCGATCGATTTCTTCGCGCCGTTCAGCTCCTGCGCGATGCGGGCGACCAGATCCGTTTCGGGCGAAAAGAACGCCTCCGGCGAGGCGGCCGCGAAACGTCCCATGAAAAGCGTCAAAACCACGACCACGAAGGCGTTCAAGGAATTCATGGCGCCGTTCTGAAGGGGCCCCCGGGGCTTGTCCATCTTTGCCGCGCCGTCGCAATCACGCGACCAGAAGTTCGACGGGGTCAGGACTCCCCTATTGCCCCAGAGACCGGTTTTTCACAGCTCTTTCATCAAATTCCGGTGAAAACCGCGAGAACGTCGCCTGCCGGAGTGGCATCTTTCTTGAGAGAGGGAGTGGGTGGAGGCCCCTATGTTCAAGCTCGCGATCGTCACCCTGATTTCGTTTTTGGTTCCCGTGCTTTGGGTCTTCGGGGCGCGCGCGCAGACGGCGCCGAAAATTCAACCGCCGGCCGGTTACCACGCCCGCGCTTGGGCTTCGACCTACGACGCCAACGGCCTGACCCCGTCGCAACGTCAGGCGATGAAAGCCCGCGAAGAGATCAACGAACGTATCTCGCAAATGTACGACGGCTTTCGGATGGTGAACTCGAACGGAGTCCACTATGAAACCGCGCGCGGTTTGACCGTCGCCGCCGAGAATATCCAAAGCTACTCGAACGAAACCGGCGACTACTATACTTTGGAAAGCTACCTGCAGCAGATCCGCGATCTGCAGACCGCACTGCAAGTGCTGGTGCGTTTGCGCTAGTCTTCCCGCCACCATGAGGCCGTCTCGGGCATCGGACTCGAGGCAAAACACGACGCCGTCGCCTTTTTGAGCCGCGGGGTCTCTCCTCGCACATCCCCCGGCACGTCCCACATCACGTCCTCCCGAACGATGCGAACGCCTTCAGGAGAGTTTGCATCCACCGCCAAAATCCGACTGCGATTTTCGCGCGGCACTTCGACCAAAAGAATGTCCCGGTCCCTCCATTCGCGCTCCGCGCAGTTTCCCGTATCGACAAGCCAGTAGCTCCGCCCATCGCGCGCACGGTATTCGGCGAACCCCGTGCGAATCAGGCGACCGGTGCGCCACCCGCCCGTCCAGTCGAACTCCAGCTCCATCGGTCCGCGCCGGACTTCGAAGGTTTCGCCGCCGATGTCCGTTCTTAAAACGCGCCGGAACTGACTGTAGATCGGCGAATCCGGCTCGGGCCACTGGGGCACGAAGCCCGCCCGCGCGATCGAGGCCCGCGTCGCGACCTGACGTTCACGCGATGCGCGGAACCCCTCGAGAATCCAGTCTTGGGAAAGGTCCTCAAAATCCGCGAGCAGACCGAGTCCGCACCCCAAAATCAAAAGCGCGCCTTTTTTGACTAAAGACATATGTCCTCCGCCGGACGACGGGTCAATCCGTCGCGGTAGCGCCGATCCTCGCTGGCCACGGTCGTCGTGCCGATCTCTCGCCACGACCTTTCCGTGCGGTCCCAACCCCAAAGCTTCGATGAGCCCCGAAGATCCTCGGGAATCCATGCCAAATACAAAGAGATGTCGCGGCCGGTAGCGTGCGGGCAGCGCCAGGTCGGAAAGGATTCGAAATGCCCGCCCTTCCGCGACGCCACGAAGGGGACGGTTTGCGCGTACACGATGTTGCGTTCATGACCGTCCGACATTTCGATCGTCGTGCGCGCGAGGTCCCCGTTCTTATCGACGTGAAGCCGCGTGCGGATCGCGCCGGACTCCACGTCGTAACCTACGGCCGTCACCCCTTGATCTTCGAGCTGACGGGACATGTTGGCGCGGCGTTTTTGCGATTGCGCAAATTCGCGCGCGAAGTCCTCGTTCTCTTGCAACGCCGGGAAACCGTAACGCCGACTCACTTCCGCGATCGCGAGACGGTCTTTATGGATACTGAGATATTCGTAGTTGCCGTGCACGAGGTACCGGTCGAACGCTTGGTACGCCCGCCAACTCATCCCGGCGCAAAGCCCTAGCCCAAGAACCGCCCAATCCCTGAAGCGCATCGTCCCCCTCCTGATTTATCTCTCCGCGTAGAGCTCGCATGATTCGAAACTGGCCGACGCGTCGGCGGTGGCCGGAATCCGGTAGCCTTGACTGACCGGACCGGCGAAGGCCCATCGGTAAGAACTGACCGCCCCCTCGTTATAAACGGGCTCATTCCACCAAGAGGCCCCCGAGACCGCGCCGACCCCCGGAAGCGAAACCATCAGCGTATTCAACCGACGCCCCAACTCTGAATCGCATCGGCCAAGTTCCACCGCATAGTAGATTCCCGAAGCGTGCGCAAAAGCCGACGTCTGGTAGCTGCGTACCAAAAGTATTCGGTCACCGACCTGCACCTCGAGCCGAATCATGGCCCCGGGATAACGAACCCGGCGGAACTGTTCCACTTCGACCTCGACTTTCACGCGCGTGAAGAATCCCATCGTCGCCGATTGGGTATGATGTTCGAGGTACATGAAATCGGCGTCCGTTTGAAAACGTCGCGCGAGTTCGCGATTCAAATGGATTTCCGCGAGCTCAAAGGCGTCGCTGACTTCGAGGGGTTGCTTCGTCAGCTCGATGTCGGAGGATAAGCGACGAAACCCCTGCTCGGCGTACCAGCTCTCACGCGCGACATGGGCCGCGCGGGCCTCCTGATGCCAATTCGTCACCTTTTGTAGAACCGGAAAGAAAGGGGACGAACTGATCGATTCGATGTCGCGATCCCATTCTTCGCTCATGGATTCCGGCTCGAAGTCACGGGCCTGATTCCAGTACTCGCTTTCGGCGAACGGCGACCACATCGCCGAGGCCGTATCCAGAATGTAGGCCTCGACCGGTTCGCCGATCCGTCGCGGTTCACGGAGGAGCACGTACGGAAAACGCTGGTAAGTCAGATCTTGCAAACTCCACGTCGAAACCAGACGGTAGACCGCGCCCGAGCGAGGATCGACCCAATCGGTAGTGTCGCCCGTGAAATCAAGATGACCCGTGCCCGGGAAGCCGACCAGCAAAGTGTTATCGTCTTCCGGCCGGCCGTCACGCATCCTCTGGATACGTTTCATGGAACCGACGATCGCCGTCCCATGACTCGTCGTTTGGAACGCCAATTCCCGAATATCCGTCGCGCGCAGATCGGCAACGAGTGGTGATCGAGGACGAAAATGTTCCGGAACGGCCGGATCGAATCGAAATCCGAGCTGGCGTTGGGCGAGGGTGATCGCCAAGTGGTCGCCTTCTTCCAGAATCTTTTCGAAGGGGGTCGCGGCCCGGATCAACTTCGAATGCCGTGGCGCCAAGGCGACCGCGAAGATGGTACCGATCGCGACCATGCCGATGAGCCAACGCAACATCCACCCCTCCCTATGGAGGATCAGCTTAACGCCGGATGAGACGTTTCATTCAGAGGCAAATGGAGAGCGTCTCAAGTCGAGACGCTAAGGTGAAACTTCCGGGAGGTCTTTGTTCTCGAGATGCTGACGACCGAGTTCGGTGATCACGCGCCCGCGCGGGGTTTTCTGCAGCAGCCCCTCTTGGATGAGGTAAGGCTCGTAGACCTCTTCGAGAGTTTCGCGCTCTTCGCTGAGGGCGGCCGAGATGGTTTCGATGCCGACGGGCCCGCCGCCGAACTTGCCGGCAAGCAGATCCAGGATCATGCGGTCCATTTCATCCAGACCCAAGCGGTCTACGCCCAGCTGGTCAAGCGCGCTGGTCGCCAGTTTTCCGGAAATCACGCCGCCACTTTGAACTTCCGCGTAGTCACGCACGCGTTTCAAAAGGCGGTTCGCGATCCGGGGGGTGCCGCGCGCGCGGCGGGCGATCTCGCTGATGCCGGCGGCTTCGGACTTCACACCCAGAATCGACGCCGAACGTTCGATGATCTTTTCCAGCGCCGGGCGGCTGTAGAACTGCAAACGCTCGGCGATGCCGAAGCGATCGCGGAAGGGCGCGTTCAGCATTCCCGAGCGCGTGGTCGCGCCGATCAGCGTGAACGGGACGAGGTTGAATTTCATCGAACGCGCGCCCAGGCCTTCGCCGGTCACGAGGTCGATGTAGAAGTCCTCCATCGCCGTGTACAGATACTCTTCCACCGTACGGCTCAGGCGGTGGATCTCGTCGATGAACAAAACTGAAAAGGGCTTCAGGCTGGTGAGTAGCGCCGCGACGTCGCCCTTCTTATCCAGGGCGGGAGCCGAAGTCACCTTGATGTCCGCGCCCATGGCCTCCGCGATGATGCGGGCGAGGGTGGTCTTCCCCAAACCGGGAGGGCCGCTCAAAAGCACGTGGTCCAAGGGTTCGTTGCGCGACTTCGCCGCCTGCACGAAAATTTTGAGTTTGTCCTTCACGACCTCTTGGCCGGGAAAGTCCTCGAAGCGGTGCGGACGCAGTTGGTTTTCCCAGCTGACTTCCCCGCCCACCAGATCCGCCGACAAAAATTCGCGCGCCTCGCCCACGATGTGCGTGTGCACGGTGGTGGTTTCGGTGATGGTGGTGTCCGCGTCGATGATGCGTGCCATGGGGTCTTCTCCTTAAACCGAGGTCAGCGCCGCGAGTCCCTGGCGCACGCCTTCTTCGAACGAGATGTCTTTCGGGAGTTTCGCGACGACCTTGTCGACGTCGACCGGGCGGAATCCCAAGTTCACCAGTGCCGACGCGACTTCGCGCGCGGCGAGCCCCGTGATCGCGGGACCTTCCCCGCCTTTCAGCGACTCTTGCGAAACGAGTTTGCCCTTCAGCGTAAGGATCATCTGCTCGGCGGTTTTTTTACCGACCTTGGGAAGTTTCGTCAGCGCCTTCACGTCTTCGTTTTCGATCAGACGCGCGATTTCTTCCGCGGTCGCGCCCGAAAGCGCGTTCAACGCGAGCTTCGGTCCCACGCCGTTCACTTTCAGAAGCGTCAGGAAAAAGTTCTTCTCGTCGCGGGACTCGAAACCGAAAAGGTTGAAAGCGTCTTCACGCACATGGGTCGAAACCCAAAGCTCGGCCAGGTCGCCCATCCGTCCCAGCGAGTGATCCAGCAGGCGCTGCGTGCAAAACACTTCGTAACCGACGCCTTGAACGTCAAGGATCATGCTTTCGTCGGTGATGTCACGGATGCGACCGCGCAGATAGCCGATCATGCGCCCTCCTGATTCAGACGTGCCAGGCGTGCGCGCGCGCGCCATTCATGAGCGTGATGCACGGCCATCGCCAACGCGTCGCTCGCGTCCAGATTGGTGATCTGATTCAAACGCAGGATCGTTTTCAGCGAGATCAGAACCTGCTCTTTGGTGGCGGCGCCGCTACCGGCGACGCCCTTTTTCACTTCGCGCGTGGTGTATTCGAAAAGCTGCGCGCCGGCGCGAACCGCCTCACTGAGGGCGATCCCGCGCGCGTGCCCGAGTTTAAAGGCCGAGTCCGCGTTTTTTCCCATGAAGATCTTCTCGACGATGACCTGGTTCGCTTCGTACTTTTTGAAGATCATCTGCAGGCTGTCCGCCAGCGCGAGGAGCCGTTCAGGAAAACCCGCCTCGTCCGCGAGGAGGATCACCCCGTGATTCACGTGGCGAAACTGGTCGCCTTGGACCTCGATGACGCCGAAGCCGGTCTTCAGCGAGCCGGGGTCAATGCCCACAAAGATCTGTCTGTCCTGGTTTTCCCGAAGCGGAGTCATGCTAGAAGGCATTTGAATGTCGATGCGAAGGCAGGTCAATTCTTTTGGCTTGAGCTGACGTGCGGGATTCGGCATCCTGAGAGCGTGAGCAAAATCTCGGCAGAGACACTTCAGCAATACGAACGGACTCTTCAGAAAGATCCGAACTCGAAAGTCTTCGCGGCCCTGGCGGATGCCTACCGTGAGATGAGTCGCTGGCAAGAGGCCGAGATCCTGGCGCGTGACGGCATCGCGCGTCACCCCGAGTACGTCGGCGGTTTTCTGGTTCTCGCGCGCATCCTGATTTTGACCCGCCGGGCCGAAGATGCCGAAGCCCTTCTCAAGAAAGCGGTGGAGCTCTCGCCCGAAAATCTGCTCGCTTACCAGCTTTTGGGTCAGACCTACGTTCTTCTCCGCCGTCCCGCCGAAGCCCTGAAGGCGCACAAGATGGTCCTCTTTCTAAACCCGATGAGCGAAAAGTCCCGCCAGGCGGTCGAAAAGCTCGAGACCCTGAGCGCCATGGACTATGACGACGAGGTCTTCGAGATGCGCCAACTGGGCAAATCCGAGGACGCTGCGCAGGAACTTCCCGCGGAAAAACCCAAGGCCCTCGACGCTTTAGTCGCGCGCTCGCGGGAGCGCCTGCGCGGCGGGGATCTCGAGCGCCGCCTGTCTTTGGTGGATGCCTTGATCGTCCGCAACGATCTGGGCCGCGCACGCGAACAGCTCAAAGAACTGGGGGAAAGCTTCCCCGATTCCAGCGAGGTGCAAAAACGCTGGGCTTTCTTTGAGGAGGAGGCGCAGGTCGAAGAGATCGAAACCCTGCGCCCGGTGCTGTCCCGCGAACGCCGGATGCTCGATCGCAAGAAGCGCCTGCTCGAGGCTCTTCTGCAAAAAGTCGAAGAGTTGCGCGCCCGTCCGCTGCCACGCCTTTAATTTTTCCGTAATGAAATGCGGCAGTTGACACGATTGGGCCCCATCGTGTCTTCTCACTATCTCTCAAATTCATTCGCTCGGAGTGTCGTATGTACGAAAATGCGGATTTTAAAAAAGGCCTGAAGATCATGGTTGAGGGTTCGCCCTACACCATCCTGGATTTCCAACACGTGAAACCGGGCAAAGGGAACCAGTTTACCCGCACGAAGATGCGGAACCTGCTGACCGGACAGCAACTCGAGCGCACCTTCAAATCGGGTGAGCGCTTCGAAGTGCCGAACGTCATGACCCGCGATATGTCGTACCTCTACAAAGACGACAACGGTTACACCTTCATGGACAAAGAGTCCTACGATCAGATCGTGATGACCGAGAACGAAATCGGCGAAGCGAAGGACTACCTGATCGAAAATCTCGAAGTCACTTTGCTCTTCTACAACGACCGTCCCGTGTCGGTGGACGTGCCCAAAGCCGTCAACCTGCGCGTGACCCAGACCGACCCCGGCATGCGCGGTGACACCGTGACCGGTGCGCAAAAACCCGCGACCCTCGAGACCGGTCTGGTCGTGAAGGTCCCGCTCCACATCAGCGAAGGCGATCTTCTGCGCGTCGATACGACGACCGGAGATTATGTCTCGCGCGTGAACGAATAACCAGCCCAACGTCCAGTCAAAAGGCCCACGCTGTGGGCCTGAGAAATGGGTCTAAATTGCACCGATTTTGACAGTCTAGATGTTCGCGTTAAACCTGCAATTCGACTCATCTTTCGGGCAAAATTAAAGCGTGCAAAAAGAACTGAATTCGCGCGCGCTCGAAATGGATATTCGTGAGCACTTCACGATGTTTTCCGACGTCGACATCGCGTGCGAACATCTTCTCAAAAAATACGAGTCCGCGGGGTTGACCTCGGTGGAGCTCGATACGCTCGGCGCGTTTTGCCTGAAGCTCGGCAATTCGCCGGCCTACATCCGTTTCTCTTTGCAGCGCTTGAGTTTGGATCTCGATATCTCTTGGGCGCATCTGACCGCTTCGCTTTACCAGTGCACACACAACGTCCCGCGCGCCTTGACCGAAGCCCTCGTGAAGGGCGCGACCGAAGCGGAGCGTTTGGACGATCTGGCGCGCGCGCACGACATGGACTTCGAGGCTCCGGAAAATCAAGATCGGCGCAATGAGCGTCGCGCCCGCTTTGAGGCCGAGTTCCGCGAGCGCGTCGAAGATCTGCAAGCGCAGGTCGAGATGTTGCACATTCAAGAGCTGGAAGAAGACGAAGAGCGCGTGCTCTTGGAGCTTTTGCGCCTGTGCCCGCTCGACGAGAACATCATCTCGCAGTACGACCTGCTGAAAGAACGCAAGGCCGTGCAGATGCTGGAAGCAAAGCTGCAAAGCCACCAAACGCCCTGGGACCAAAGTGAACAGGTCGCTCTTGAAGAGGCCGAACGCCAAGCGCTCGATATCATCCTGAACTCGATGCACTTGCAGTGGGCGGGTTCGGGTTTCGACGAGCAATTGGGACTCGATTTCACCATCGCGCTTTTCATGTGGGACTATCCCGAAGCGGCCCTCGATTTCCTTCCCGAACAGAACAACTCCGAGCGCGTCCGTTGGACCCGGATGGAGGCTCTGCTGCTCGCGCGTCACTTCGTCGCACTGTTGAATGAGCTTGAACGCGCCGAAAGCCAGGCCGCCGCGGATCCCGATCAGGTGTTCGCGATCATGTACCTGAAGGCCCTCGCGCTCTGGGGCCTGGGCCACCGCTTCGCGGCCGTCGAGATCATCGAGTCCATCGCGACCCACCGTCCGCACTACCGCTCGGCCATGACGCTCCTCAACCTCTGGAAGGGCGGCGGCACGTGAAGAAGCGCTGGCTTTTGTGGGGGCTCCCGATCCTGGCCGCCGTCTCCATCGCGGTGACGCTGAAGTTCGTCGTACAAGAGGGGCTCGAGATCTGGGGACTGGCGCAAATCCAGCAGGCCGTGTCCGAGCACTCGCCCGTCGAGATGGCCAGCGGCGGACTCGACATCAGCTGGATTCCGCTGAAGGCCTCGCTGAAAAACGTGCGCCTGCGGGCGAAAACGCCCGACGAGCTGGGTTTCAACATGGCGCGCGTGAATCTGCTGGAAGCCCGCGTGGACGCACTTCAACTTTTGACGGGCCGCTTGGCGCTTTCGGTGCTGCTGCTCGAGGACGTCGCGGCGGAAGTGAATTTGGATCCCCACCTGAAGGGCTCGGGCCCCACTCCCGAAATCCCCTGGGATCAGATTTTCAAGATCACCGAGCAAATCCCCGTGCGCAGCTTGGCCGTCCGTAACGTGAATCTCAGTCTGCACTCCAAAAAAACCGATTTCGAAATCGGCATCAAGGATCTGGCCGCGCGGCTGACGTTGCGCTCGAATCGCATCAACCTGGAGTTGCAAAGCGCGGAATCGAGCGCGCGTTTTCGCGATCTATCCTCGCCGTGGCAGTTGGGCGCGCAAGCGCTCATCACGCCCACGGAAATCGAAATCACGCAGTTCCGCCTGACCGCCGGCCGCCAAGGGCTCGACGCCTCGGGGATGCTGACGGACACGCGCGAGCTTCTGCGCGCGCCGCGCGGGCAAATGCAAATCGACACGAAGCTGAGCCTTCCCGAAATCCGCGCTGCGCTCCCCCCCGCGTGGGGCGTGCCCGACCTTCTGGGCGAAGTGGATCTGGGCGCGAGCCTCGAACTGCGCGGAAAGAAACTGCCCATCGGCAACTTCAAGCTCGCCACCCGCGGCGTCTTCATCCATGAATCCGAAGTCGGTAACGTCGAGGCCCAGGGAAAATTCGACGGTCGCTCGCTGGATCTGCCGACCCTCTCCGTCACGCAGACCGCCGGGCGCGCGGATCTGACCGGGGGCCGCGCGGAGTTTTCCGAGCCCAACCCGTTCGACAACGTGGTGGTCAAAGGCAAAGTCTCAACCAAAAACTTGAGCCTGCACGCGCTGCTCAAAGGCATCGGCGTGGGCGATCTGCCGCTCGAGGTTTTGATCAGCGGCGAAGTCGACTGCGGCGGGCCCGCCTTGCCGAAGCCCCTGGTCGTTTGCGTCGGCCAAGCGAGCGGTCGCGATCTGCGCGTCGACATCGAGGAAAAAGGCAAACTGCAACCGCTCGTGGCGCTGAAGGAGTTTTCGGCGGACGGCGGCGTGCAGATCACCCACGAATCGGTCACCTACCAAGCCAAAGCGAAGGTCGGTCAAGACACCGGCACGAGTTCGGGGTTGATCTCGTACGAAAAAGGTTTCGTGATCCAGTACGACACCGCGGCCGTGCGTTTGGATCACGTGGGTTCGATCGCGGGGCTGAAGGTCGAAGGGCTGGCGGCGATTTCGGGATCCACGCGGGGCGATTCGGATGCCGCGACCTTCGAGATGAAAACCAAGGGCCGCGACATCTATTTCGAAGACTTCTTTCTGGGCGACGCCGAAACGCAAATCAAATACGCCAAGGGGAAGCTCAGCTTCTTGGACCTCACCGGCCGGATCATCGAGTCCCCCTACCGCGCCGACGTCGAGGCCGATCTGATGAAATCGCGGATCAAAGTGACCGGGAATTCGCCGCAACTTCGTATCGAGGATCTGTTCGCGGTTTTCCCGCGCATCTTCACGGTCCCCGTCGCGTTGACCGGCCATGCCTCGGCGCAGGTCGAACTCGAAGGGCCGTTCCAACTGGGCAAGCTCTCCTATCATCTGCAAGCGAAGGTCCCCCACTTCGCCGCGGCGGGCGAGATCTTTAAAGACGGCGACATCGAAATCCGCTCCATCGACGGCGAAGTGAAAAGCGAGAGGGCTTCGTTCCGCAAAGGATCCCAGTCGATCACCGCCCGCGGCGAAGGCCACCCCAACGGACAGATCGACATCAGCCTGGTCGGCAATCAGCTCTTGATGGAGGAATCCGAGCTGATCACCGCGCTGGGCGCGAACATCTCGGGTTTCATGGATCTGGGCGTGCAGATCACCGGCTTCATCCTCGATCCCGAAGTGAACATCCAGGCCCAGCTGGGACAGATGATCATCGAGGATCAGGAGTTCCCCCCGTCCGCGGCGTCGCTCCTCTTGAACCGGCGCAAACTCGAAGGCTCGGTGCGGCTCTTCGCGGGTCGGCTGTATGGGGACTTGGTGGTGCCGCTCGCCGACAACCAGCCCTTCCGCGTGAAGCTGCAGGCGTCGGATTGGAACTTCGCGACGCTCGCGACCCTGATCGGCGGGGGCTCGCTGCTGAGCGAATACGAAAGTTCACTCTCGGGGGATCTGTCCCTGGCTTCGGATCGCGGCGGACTGTTCACGGCGACCGGTCAGGGCACGATCCAAAGCTTCTCGCTTCGGCGCGGCTCGCAGACCTTGGCGAATCGCCTGCCGATGCGCCTGAACATGCAAAACGGCGTCGCGAACTTCGAGAACTTCCGCGTCGAGGGCGGTCGCGAGTTCATCGCGGTCCAGGGCACGGGGATCTCGCGCGACAATCTGCGCATGAAGATCGACGGCGATCTGTCGCTCCGGATTTTGCAGATCTTCGTCCCCTTCCTGGAAGAGCTCGGCGGCAACGGCCGCATCAACGCGTCGGTTTCGGGAAGCCTGTTCAAGCCCGAGATCTTGGGTTCGGCCTTTTTGACGGACGGCTTCGCGCGAATCCGCGGTTTCCCGCACGCGCTCGAGCGCGCCTCGGCGGACGTGCAATTTTCGGCGTCGCGGATCTCGATCAACGACATCAAGGCCTCGATGGCCGGCGGCACCGTGCGCGGCGAGGGCAGTGTCTCGCTGCTCGGGCCGCGCAACATCCCCGTCAACATCCAGGCGCGCGCCGAAGGCATGACCCTGAACGTTCCGGACAAAATCCAGACGACCGGCGATGCCGAGCTCACCTTCGCGGGGAACTGGTTCCCCTACACCCTCGCCGGAACTTACCGCGTCTACGGCGGCCTGTTCGCGAAGGAGCTTGATGACTCGGGCACGTCGACCAGCGTGCAGCAAAGTTTCTATCTGCCGAAGCTGATCCGTCAGAACGCGTTCGAGCCCGTGCAGTTCGATCTGCAGGTGGATCTGATACGCCCGCTGCAGCTGAAGAACACATTGATCGAGGGACAAGCGACCGGCAACCTGCAGATTCGCGGCACCCCGCGCGTGCCCTTGATTCAAGGGGTCGTCAACGTGCCCAGCGGCGCGAAGGTCACCTTCCGCGACAAAATCTTCGATCTGAACTCGGCGACCTTGAAGTTCACCGACCCGAAAGAGATCAATCCCGAGCTTTTCGTCTCGGCGCGCGCGCGCGTGAACGAATTCGACATCAGCCTGCTCGTGCAAGGAACGGCGAAGGCGCCGCTGGTCCGGATGTCCTCGACCCCGCCGCTGCCTGAGTCCGACATCATCACGCTGCTCGCGCTGGGCGTGACCTCGCAGAAACTCGAAAAGCAGATCCAAAGCCGCGAACAGGAGTCCTCGACGCAGAACGAGCTCATCGGGATCTTGTCCCAGGCGCTCCCGCCCGCCAAGACGCTGCAAAAACAGCTCGGCGTCAGCTTGCAGGTCAGCTCGCAGTACGACGACACCAAAAACATCGCGGTCCAGAAGATCACCCTCAGCCGCCAGATCAACGAACGTGTGAACGCGGCGGTCAGCCAGTCCCGCGGCGAGGCGAACTCCACCGAAGCGAAAGTCCAATATTACTTTAATCCGAATCTCTCGGCGGTGGGCACCTGGGAAGGCCGCGAACGTTACGAGGGGACCTCCATCAACGCGCAGGAAAGCCGGTCGGAATCGATCTTCGGGATCGATCTTGAATTCAAAAAGGAGTTCAAGTGATCCGGCTGCTGGTGGTTTTACTTTTGTGGCTCGCTCCCGCTTCGGCGCTCGCGCAAGCCCACCCGCTCGATCTTTCGAATTTGCCGAAAGAGATGCGGGACACCTTGCTGCGCCAAAATCCCGAGCTCGACGGCCGCCCGGTCACCTTCCCCGAAGCCAATCGCCTGCTGGCGGATTTGATCATCAACCAGCAGTACGACGCCGCCGAGCTGCGCCTGATTCCGACCGCCGAAGGTCCGCGCTACCAGCTTGTCCTGGGTCGCATCCAGCGGATCCTGAGTCTGGATTTCAGCGGACTTGATGCCCTCAGCGAGTACGAAGTTCGGCGCGAATTCGGGCTGACCGACAAGGCCTCGTTCGATTCGCAGCTTCTGATCGAGGCCGCCGAGCGCGTCCGCGCTTATTACGAGTCCCAAGGTTTTGACCAGACAAAAGTGGATCTGGAGTTCGAACGCGCGGCGAACCAGGGTGTGAAGGTCCGCATCAACGTTCGCGAAGGCCCCCGCACCGTCATCGGCGATATCGAAGTGCTGACCGCGAATACCGAACTCGCCAAGAAGCTGAAGCGCGAACTGCGCGGCTACCGCAAAGAGCCCATCAACGACAAAACGATGAGCGAGATGCGCGCCGACCTGCGGGCTTTCTTGAGCCGTGAGCGCTACTACCGCACCGAGGTCGCCGATCCACAAATCGAAAGCCAGGACAACGGCACGCGCGCGCGTTTAGTCTACCAGTTCCGCAACGTGGATCGCTACTTCGTCGAGTTCGAAGGCAACGTGAAGATCACGAACGCGCAGCTACTGGGAATGCTGAATCTGCCCGAGTTCTCGTCCTCGAATCCGAACGTCGGCGCCGAGCTCGGCACCAAAGTGAAAACCCACTACGTCAACAACGGCTACGCCCGCGCCGACGTGAACGTGAAGGACGAGGTCGGCAAGCAGCCGTTCGAGCGCGTGATCCGGATGTCGATCAACGAAGGCCCGCGCATCAAAATCCGTCGCATCGACTGGATCGGCCGCTACTCGCCGACGCCCGAACAACTGACCGGATTTCTGATGCAGCATTCGTCCGAAGTCATGGCCGACGGATTTTTCGTGAAGGAAGACCTCGATACGGCGCTCAAGAATCTGGTCACCGATCGCTGGAACCAAGGTTACCTGCGGGCGCGGATCGTCTCGACGCGCTCTTCGTACAATGCCGCGCGCGACGAGATCGCCATCCAGGTGAACTTCGACGAGGGGCCGCTCACGCAGATCCGCTCGGTCCGCTTCGAAGGGCTCGCCAAACTTCCGGAAGACGAGCTGCGGGCGCTGTTAAAATTCAAAGAGGGCGAAGCCTTGAAACTCGGCGATCTCGAGGCCGGCATCTTCGCTTTACGCCAGAAGTACCGCTCGCTGGGCTATCTGGAGATGAACCTGATCAACGAACGTCAGGATCTGGTCCGCTACAACGCCGACAACACGCTCGTCGACGTCGTCTTCCAAATTTACGAAGGACCCCAGGTTCAGGTCGGCTCCATCGCCGTGGAGGGCAACACCCTGACCCGCGACTACGTCGTCATGAAGGAATTGGAATTCGGGATCGGCGACACGCTCACGCCCGAGAAGATGGAAGAGTCGATCTCGCGTCTGCAGCGCTTGGGACACTTCACGTCCGTCGAAATCCGCACGCTCGAAGAGAAAACGCCGATTTCCGTGCGCACGGTGATCGTGCGCGTGCAGGATCGGGATCCGGGGCTCTTCAACTTGGGTTTCGGGGTGAACTCGGATCGCGGTTTGACCGTGCGGGGTTATACCGGCATCGCGTACCGGAACATCTACGGCACGGGCCGCGGAATCTCGGCGCGCGCGGACGCGAACTACAACGTGAACGAGATCAAATATCTCGAGCGTAAAATCACGCTCGGTTACCTCGAACCCTACATCTTCGATTCGCGCGTGCGCGGTCGCGTGAACCTGACCCGCGCCGTTTCGGTTTCGGATTATTCCAAACGGATCGCGGCGGAAGTGAATCAGACGACTTACACTTTGGAGCAAGACATCACCTCGCATATTCTGCTCGCGTGGGACGTTTGGTCCCTGGCGACGGTCCGCGATTTCGACATCAACAACGAGCAGGAGCTGTCGCTCCTGGATATCGCGACGACGGGCCTGACGCTTGATTTCGACTACCGCGATCACCCGTTCAATCCCACGCGGGGCTTGTTCTCGCGTTTGAATATCGAGTACGGCGCGCCCTGGCTGGGATCGACCCGCACCATCGAGTACGGCCGCGGGACCGCTTCGGTCGCGCACTACTGGCCGATCCGCTCTTTCGTGTGGGCGAACTCCTTCCGCGTGGGTTATCTGAAAAATCTGTCGCGCGAACCCGACGGTGCCGTGCCATTCGATAAGAAGGGACTTTTGCTGGGCGGTCAGTCGACGATCCGCGGTTTCACGCCCGACGAGGCCTTCCCGAACCGCTACGACTTCGGCGCGGCTTTCGACACCACCCGCGATCGCTACAACATGACCACCGAGGCGGACATGTATCTGTTCAAATCGGAATTGCGCTTCCCCGTGTGGGGCGCGATCGGCGGTGCCTTCTTCTACGATGGCGGCGCGGTCACCGTGCGCGGCGTGCAGATCGAAACGCCCTACCGCCACTCGGCCGGCATCGCCCTTCGCTACGCCACTCCCGTCGGCGCCGTCAGCTTCGAGTACGGCGTCAAACTGAACCCGCAGCGCGACCGCGGCGAAGTCCCCGGCGTCTTCCACTTCAGCATCGGGACGTTCTAGAGGTTCTGAGCAGAGCGTCAGAGCGCAAAAAGCGTGAAGCGCGACGCATCAGCGTCGGGGGCGGCGCCACTCCCCTTTTGCCAAAATACCCCCTTATGAATAGTGTCTGGCCGTTTACATCGCCAACATCTCGAGAAAGGGTGCCTGTTCATGCGTCAGATTCCTGTGCGTGTTTATCCGTCGAAAGAAAAACTCAACCGCGAAGATCAACTCGCGTGGAAGATCGCGGAGATCGCGACCGATAACGCGCCGATTGGCGAGGCCGTCACCGACATGGTCATCAACCGCATCATCGACAACGCGTCGGTTGCGGTCGCTTCGCTGAACCGTGGTCCCGTCGCTTCGGCTCGCGCCATGGCGGTGGCCCATCCCCGTCAAGGCGGCGCGACCGTCTTCGGTATGCCGAACTCGCAACGCTTCAGCGCCGAGTGGGCGGCATGGGCGAACGGCACGGCGGTTCGTGAGCTCGATTACCATGACACCTTCCTGGCCGCGGACTACTCGCACCCCGGCGACAACATTCCCCCGATCCTCGCGGTCGCTCAGCAAAAAGGGAAAAACGGCGCCGAGCTGCTGAAGGGCATCGTCACCGGTTACGAAGTCCACGTGAACCTCGTGAAGGCGATCTGCCTGCATATGCACAAAAAAGATCATATCGCGCACTTGTGCCCCGCTTCCGCGGCCGGCATCGGCACGCTCCTCGGCCTTTCGACCGAGACGGTTTTCCAGGCCGTGCAACAGGCCGTGCACGTGAGCTTCACCACCCGCCAATCGCGTAAAGGTGAAATCTCGTCGTGGAAGGCGTTCGCGCCGGCGCACTCTTCGAAGTTGGCCATTGAGGCCGTCGATCGCTGCATGCGCGGCGAAGGCGCACCCTCGCCCATCTACGAAGGCGAAGACTCGGTCATCGCTTATATGCTGGACGGCAAGAACGGGAAATACACCGTGCCCATGCCAGAAAAGGGCGAGCCCAAACTCGCGATCCTCGAGACCTACACGAAAGAGCACTCGGCCGAGTATCAATCGCAAGCGCTCATCGATCTCGCGGCTCGTATGAAGTCGAAAATCAAAAACTTCGACGACATCAAAGACATCGTGATCCACACCTCGCACCACACCCACTACGTCATCGGTACGGGCGCGGGCGATCCCCAGAAAATGGATCCCCAAGCTTCGCGCGAGACGCTCGATCACTCGATCATGTACATCTTCGCGGTGGCCCTGGAAGACGGCGGCTGGCACCACGTGAAGTCCTACACCCGTGAGCGCGCGACGAAGCCCTCGACCGTTGCGCTCTGGCACAAGATCTCGACCGTGGAAGACAAGCAGTGGACCGCTTGGTACCACGAGCAAGATCCGAACAAAAAACGCTTCGGCGGCCGCGTGGAAATCACCATGAAAGACGGCACGAAGTTGGTGGATGAGTTGGGCGTCGCGAACGCGCACCCGGCGGGCGCGAAACCCTTCGTGCGTGCGGACTACGTGAAGAAGTTCCAGATGCTGACCGAAGGCCTCATCACTCCCGAAGAGTCGAAGCGCTTCTTGGATCTGGTCCAGAACCTGCCGAACCTCACGGCGGCGCAAGTGCAAGAGCTGAACGTGCAGATGGATCTGACCAAACTCACTCACCACTCGCGCGACGAAAAGGGGATCTTCTAATGCTGTTTCCCACGACCACGGCCGCGGACAAACGCAAGGCGCTCCGCGCGGGCTTGAAATCGGGAAAGCTTCTGCGCTTTCCCGGTGCGTTCGCGCCGATCGTGGCGATGCAGATCGAACGCCTGAAGTACGAGGGCGTTTACATTTCGGGGTCGGTTCTTTCGAACGACCTCGGCTATCCCGACATCGGCCTCACGACCTTGACCGAAGTGGGTCAGCGCGGGCGCCAGATCGCGCGGGTCACGTCGCTCCCGACGATCATCGACGCTGACACCGGCTTCGGTGAGCCCATGAGCGCCGCGCGCACCATGCAGGAATTCATCGAGCTGGGGCTCGCGGGTTGCCACCTCGAGGATCAGGTCAATCCCAAGCGCTGCGGTCACCTGGACGGAAAGTCTTTGGTCGGCCGTGACGAGATGATCCGCAAAGTCCGTTCGGCCGCGCAGGCGCGCACGCTCGACCCAAACTTCGTCATCATCGCCCGCACCGACGCTCGTGCCTCGGAGGGACTGGACGCCGCGATCGACCGCGCGAAAGCCTACGTCGACGCCGGGGCCGACATGATCTTCCCCGAAGCTTTGGCGGATCTGGGTGAGTTCGAAAAATTCCGCAAGGCCGTGAACGCGCCCTTGCTCGCGAATATGACCGAGTTCGGAAAATCGAAGCTCTTCACGACGAAAGAACTCGAAGGCGTCGGCTTCAACATGGTGATCTACCCGGTGACCACCTTCCGCTTGGCGCTGGGCGCTTCGGAAAAAGGTCTCGCGCAGATCATGAAAGATGGAACGCAAGAGCCCTCGGTGCCGAATATGCAAACCCGCAAGGAATTGTACGAACTCACCCGCTACGAAGAGTACAACTCGTGGGATCAAAACGTTTTCAATTTTAAAGTTTAAAAAGGAGTCACCACATGAGCGACAAAATTTTGAATCCGGATTACGTACCGGAACCCGATAAAATGAACACCAAAAAGGGCCTCGAGGGCGCGGTCATCGACACGACCTCGATTTCGAAAGTCACCGCGGAAACCAGTTCGCTCATCTACCGTGGTTATCCCGTGCAAGAACTCGCCGAACAGTGCCGCTTCGAGGAAACCGCTTACCTGCTGTGGAACGGTGAGCTTCCGAACAAGACGCAGCTGGCGGAATTCGAAAAGCTCGAGCGTTCGTACCGCGAAATCTCGAAGGACAACCTTCAGGTCATTCGTTTGCTTCCGAAAAAGTGCCATCCCATGGATTCCATCCGCACGGGCGTGAGCTTCCTGGGCACCGAAGATCAGCGCATCTGGGACAAGGCATCGAATCCCGATAAGGCGATGATGCTGCTCGCGAAAATCCCCACCATGGTGGCGGCGGATTACCGCTTCAAAAAGGGTCTGGATTTCATTCCCCCGAACCCCAATCTCTCCATCGCCGAAAATTTCTTCCAGATGTGTTTCGGCAAAGTCCCCTCGGCGGACGTGGTGAAGGCGTTCGACGCCTCGCTGACTCTGTACGCGGAGCACTCGTTCAACGCCTCAACCTTCACGACTCGCGTTGTGACTTCGACCGAATCCGACATCTACTCGGCGACGGTGGCGGGTATTGGCGCCTTGAAAGGCCCGCTCCACGGCGGCGCGAACGAAATGGTCATGCATATGATGATCGAGATCGCGGATCCCACAAAAGCCGAGCAGTGGATGATCGACGCTCTGGCGCAGAAGAAAAAAGTCATGGGCTTCGGTCACCGCGTGTACAAATACGGCGACTCGCGCGTTCCCACCATGAAGAAGTACGCGCAGAAGATGGCCGACGTCACCGGCGAGCAAAAGTGGATGCAAATGTACGAGAAGCTCGAAAAAGTCATGGCCGAGAAGAAGAAGATCTACCCCAACCTGGATTTCCCGGCGGGTCCCGCCTACTACATGATGGGCTTCGAGATCGACTTCTTCACCCCCATCTTCGTGATGGCCCGCACCACCGGCTGGTCGGCGCACATCATCGAGCAAGCGGCCAACAACCGTATCATCCGCCCCTTGTCGGAGTGGGTGGGCTCAGAAGAACGCCACGTAAAACCTTTGTCGGAACGCCAATAGGTACCGGGGGCGCCGAGCCTTCTTCCCTGGTGTCGCTACCGCGTCACCAAAGGAGCGAGTCCCGAGTATCTAGCAAAACGCCCTCTCCGGAGGGCGTTTTCTTTTTCGCCTCATCGTCCGCGTCCCGGCCCGCCGAGAGGTACCACGTACCGCGTGCGGTACGTGGTACCTCTCGGCCTCTCCGCGACCAAATCTTCTGTTTCATGAATCGAGTGCTTGCTCTTCATCCTGAAGAAATCCTTAAACTTCGCCGACCGTGACCTGACTTGTTGCTTCCCGCGGAGCCACTCATCATGGCGTCATGGATATCGCATGGATTGGCGCCGCAAATGGTTCAGGATCGAATCACTGGGGATCGCGGGATGGGGCTCACTTTCTGAAGGAGCAGCTCAGCGGCTCGGATCTCATTCATTTGGCGCGGATGCCGATCATCGAAGAGGACCCGACCGGGTTCGCCATGAAAGCGCTGCCCGCGCTTTTGGATTTCAATCATAGACTCGCACTGAAAACCGCCAACGCTCACCGGGCCGGAGACTTTCCGGTGATCGTTGGCGGGGACCATAGCTGCGCCATCGGGACCTGGTCCGGGATCTTCGCGCGTCAGTCGCGGAAGCTCGGCATGCTCTGGATCGACGCCCATATGGACGCGCACACCTTCAACACCTCGGAAACCGGAAACATCCACGGCATGCCGCTCGCGACGCTTCTGGGACGCGGATTCGCGCCCTTCGTGAACCTCCTCGAAGAAGGCCCGAAGCTCGACCCGAAACGCACGGTGCTTTTCGGCGTACGGAGTTACGAGCGCGGCGAAGCGGAACTCCTGCAATCACTGAATGTGCGTGTCTATCTGATGGAAGAAATCTTCGATCGCGGTTTCGCGGTCTGCTTCCGCGAAGCGAGCGATCGCGTGCGTGGCGGAGGCGGACTCCCCTTCGGCATCTCGCTGGATCTCGACGCGCTCGATCCCGCCCAAGTCCCGTCCGTCGGCACCCCGGTCCGCGCAGGCCTCGACGCCGGCGAGCTGCTGCGCGCCTTCCCCCAAATCCTGGGCGACGAAGACCTCCAAGCCTTCGAACTCGTCGAGTTCAACCCCCACGAGGACGTCGCCGACCGCGGCCTCAGCTTCGTCATCGAAGTCCTCAACCTCGTCCAAAACGCCCGCCTCGATCTCTCGGTCGCAGCCCTACGCCCCTACACCCAAAAACGCCGCCCGCCCGCCGGACTCCGCCCGTAGGATAGGGTACCACGTACCGCACGCGGTACATGGTACCGCGTGCGGTACGTGGTACCCTACGACTCCGTGATCGGGAGGACTTCGAGGTCTTTGGGGCGGATGCGGCGGACTTCGTCGGGGATGCTGGCCAGGATGGCGTCGCCCAGGACTTCGATGAGTTCGGAGCGGAAGTGTTCGCGGCGGTAGACGAGGCCGATTTCGCGGGCCGGGACCGGGCGTTCGAAGCCCACGAGTTTGGTGTCGGCGCGGAGGTTTTCGGTGGCGAGCGACGGGAGGAGCGTGTAGCCGCCGTACTGCTCGACCAGATTTTTCAGCGTTTCCAGATTGCCGCTTTCGAACTGGTAGCGGCGTCTCCCGCCCCGCACTTTGCGGTTCGAGCACAGATCCAAAACCTGATTGCGCATGCAGTGCCCCTCTTCCAGAAGCCACACGTCGTCCATTTTCAAAGAGGTGTACTTCATCTTCTTCTGGGCCGCGTACTCGTGGTTTTTGCGGCAGAAGACCGAGAAAGGTTCGTAGTAGAGCGCGACCTCCTGAATTTTCGGGCGACCGAGCGGCGTCGCGAGAATCCCCACGTCGATCTCGTCGTTTTCGAGAGCGTCGATGATGTCGCTCGTGCGCAGCTCTTTGATCACGAGCTCGATCTCGGGATAATTCGATTCCAGATGCGGCAGGAGTTTCGGTAGCAAATAAGGAGCGATGGTCGGGATCACCCCGAGACGCAGTTCGCCCGCCTGCGCGCCCTTTTTCTCGTTTTGGATGAGACTCTCGATCCGGCGCGCCTCGTGCACCACCGCGGTCATCTGCTCGACCAGTTTGCGTCCCACGTCGGTCAGCAAAATCGGTTTTTTGGAGCGGTCGAAAATCACGACGCCGAGCTCTTCCTCTAACTTTTGGATCTGCATCGAGAGCGTCGGCTGAGTCACGTTGCAGGCCTCCGCCGCCTTCGCGAACTGGCCCAGACGATTGACGGTCAAAACGTACTCAAGTTGAGTCAGCGAGAAATTGAGTTTTGATTTCGACATGAAGCTCCAACATCCCGGATCAGTCCTCGAAACCACGAGGAGGCCGCCCTATCGACAGAGTCCAAAGAACGACCTATAGACCCGTCGCATCAATATAGAGAAAATCTATCAACACCTAAAAACTATCAATTTCCCCTAATGGCGTCAATAGTCTACTCTGGCTTTGTACCCAATTGAGAGTTATGACAAAGACTCATAACCCGCCATCCCTAAAGGAGACCGAATGGCAGCGACTCTGATCAATACGAAAGTGCCCGACTTCAAAGTTCAGGCTTACCACAATAACGACTTCCGCACCGTCACCAACAAAGACCTTGCGGGCAAATGGTCGATCTTCTTCTTCTACCCTGCGGACTTCACATTCGTCTGCCCGACCGAACTCGGCGACATGGCGGATAAATACGCGGCTTTCCAAAAGCTGGGCGTCGAAGTGTACGGCGTTTCGACCGACACTCACTTCACGCACAAGGCATGGCATGACGCTTCGGACACGATCAAAAAGATCAAGTACCCGATGCTCGCGGATCCGACCGGCGCCCTCTCGCGCGCGTTCGGCGTCTACATCGAGGAAGACGGCATGGCTTACCGCGGAACTTTCGTGGTGAACCCCGAAGGCCAAATCAAATTGGCGGAAGTGCACGACAACGGCATCGGCCGCAACGCCGAAGAGCTGTTCCGTAAAGTGCAAGCGGCTCAGTACACCGCGACTCACCCCGGAGAAGTTTGCCCCGCGAAATGGCAACCCGGCGACAAGACCCTGAAGCCCGGTTTGGACCTGGTCGGCAAGATCTAGTCCCGATTTTGAAGCGCCGGTTTCGGCCGGCGCTCTTCCGAGTTTCCTCCGGGAACCTCGGTGACCCGCTCTCAAAACCCGAGCGTGTTTCCGAGTTTTCCGGCCGCCGCAGGCCCCACTTTCCCGCAACGACGATCCTCCTTCCGCGGGAAATCAGACCCGCAAGGTCGGCGTGCGACCGAAAGCAGGCGCCTGCCCGCACCGGCCCCCATTGAAGAGTGAAAGGACAAATCATGCTCGACCCGCAAATGTTAGAACAACTCCGCAGCGTCTTTGAAAAACTCGAGAACGTCGTCGAGCTCCTTGTCGAGCCGTCGGAACATCCCGATCGCGCCGAGCTTGTCGAGATGCTGAGCGAAGTCGCGAGCACCTCGCCGAAAATCCGCGTCGTTGACTCCGAAAACTCCAAACCCGTGGCCGGGCCGCAGTTCCGCATCCGCACGACCGACGGCAAAGCCCCGCGCGAAACCGGCATCGTCTTCCGCGCGATCCCCGGCGGACACGAGTTCACAACTCTCATCATCGCGATTCTGAACGCCGACCTCAAAGGCAAGATGCCCGATCCCGCCATGGCCGCGCGGATCAAACGCCTGAATAAAAATATCCGCGTGCAGACCTTCATCTCGCTGACCTGCGAGAACTGCCCCGACGTCGTCCAGGCGCTGAACCAGATCGCCATCCTGCACGGCAGCTTCCACCACGAGATCATCGACGGCGGCTACGCGCAGGACGAAGTGAACGCCATCGGCATCCAAGGCGTCCCGAGCCTCGTCGTGGATTCGAAACTCATCCACTCGGGCCGCAGCAATATGCTGGATCTTCTGAGCAAACTGGAAGCGCAGTTCGGCGTCGACCAGAGCGTCCAGGACGTCCCCGTCGACATGAACCTCGGCCACTTCGACGTCCTCGTCATCGGCGGCGGTCCCGCGGGCGCGAGCGCCGCGATCTACTCGGTCCGCAAAGGCCTTTCCACCGCGATCATCACCGAAAAAATCGGCGGCCAGGTCCAAGAGACGAAAGGGATCGAGAATCTGATCTCGGTCGTTTACACGGAAGGCCCGCAGCTCGCCGCGCAGCTGAGCCAGCACATCAGCCACTATCCGGTGAAGCTCTTGGAAAACCGCCGCGTGAAGAAAATCGAGAAAGGCTCAAAACCCAAACGCATCGAACTCGAAAGCGGTGAACACCTGACCGCCGAGTCGATCATCGTCGCCACCGGCGCGAAGTGGCGCGAGCTCGGCGTCGAGGGTGAGAAGGAATACCTCGGCCGCGGCGTCGCCTTCTGTCCGCACTGTGACGGCCCCTTCTACAAAGGAAAACCCATCGCCGTCATCGGCGGCGGAAACTCCGGCGTGGAGGCCGCGATCGATCTGGCGGGCATCGTGAAACACGTGACCGTTTTCGAATTCAATGCGGATCTCAAAGCCGACCGCATCCTGGTGGACAAGCTGAAGTCGCTGCCGAACGTGACGATCATCACGAACGCGAAAACCTCGAAGATCGTCGGCGACGGCGGCAAGGTGACCGCGATCGAATACGTCGATCGCCAAACCGAAAAGACCGAAAAGCTCACCCTCGACGGCATTTTCGTGCAGATCGGTTTGATCCCGAACAGCGGCTTTCTGAAAGAGACCGTGGACCTTTCCAAGTTCGGCGAAATCAAAGTCGACGAGAAAGGCCGCACGTCCGAACCCGGCATCTACGCCGCGGGCGACGTGACGACCACGCCCTACAAACAGATCGTGATCGCCATGGGTGAAGGCGCGAAAGCGGCGCTCGCCGCGTTCGAAGACCGCATGTACCACGCGGGTTAAATGAAAAGGGAGGCCCAAGCCTCCCTTTTTTTATTCCGAATCGTGATCCGCCGGGAAGGGCTCAAAAACCTCGATGGCGTGACCATCGGGATCGAGCGCGATGAAGACGCGCCCCGTGGGCATGCTCTCCAGATCCATCATGATGTCCGCCCCCGGCAAAGCGCGGATGCGGTCAAAAATCTGCTGAATACCGACGAGTTCAAAACGAATGGAAACATTCGTCGTCCCCGCACCGTCGCCCGGCTTCGCGATCGAGTGCAGAACGAGCTCGATATTGGCCAGCACACCCCGGTGAACGGCGCCGCCCTTGTTCACGGTATCGGGATGCAGTTCCGCCCCCAGCGCACGGTAGAAGTCCACCATCCGCGCGGTTTGACGGGTGTTAAATGTGATGGTCACGAGCTGCGCCGACATGACTCTATGCCATCGTCATTGACAGGTGATGTCAAGATGAACGAAGTGAGAGCCATGACACAGACTGAGCGCCAGAAAACTTACCTCAAAGATTATACCGCCCCGACCTTCCAGATCCCGTCGACGCATCTGGCGTTCGACTTCCGATCCGAGAACGGGAACGACTTTTGTCGAGTCACCTCCACGCTGAAACTTCAACGCCGTCCCGGAACCGAGGGCGATCTATGGCTCGACGGCGAAGAGCTCGTCCTTGAAGACATCAAGCTGAACGGTGCCGCGCTCGCCGCCTCGGCCTACGTTCGCGAGGACAAGGGGCTGAAACTTCTGAATCCGCCGTCGGAGTTCACACTGCAAACCACGGTGAAACTCGAGCCCAAAAAGAATACGGCGCTCGAAGGTCTTTACGGCTCGGGCGCGGTCGCGCTCACGCAGTGCGAACCCCAAGGCTTTCGTCGGATCACCTACTACCTCGATCGTCCCGACGTGATGAGTTCGTTCGAAGTCACCATCGAAGCCGACAAGGCGACGATGCCGGTGCTGCTTTCGAACGGCGACTGCGTGGAAAGAAAAGATCTGGGCGGCGGCCGCCACTTCACGAAGTGGGTCGACCCCTTCAAGAAGCCCTGCTATCTGTTCGCGCTGGTGGCGGGACCTTTGGCGGTCCTGAAAGACACCTACACCACGGGCTCGGGCAAAAAAGTCGCCCTCGAGATTTACACCAACGAAGCGAACATCCCCCGCTGCGGTTTCGCCATGGAGTCGCTCAAACGCGCGATGAAGTGGGACGAAGAACGCTTCGGTCTGGAGTACGATCTGTCGACCTACATGATCGTCTCGACCGACGACTTCAACGCGGGCGCCATGGAGAACAAGGGCCTCAACATCTTCAACAGCCGCCTCGTGCTGGCCGATCCGAAATCGGCGACCGACTACAACTACCACATGATCGAAGCGGTCGTGGGCCACGAGTACTTCCACAACTGGACCGGCAACCGCGTGACCTTGCGCGACTGGTTCCACCTTTCGCTGAAAGAAGGACTCACCGTCTTCCGCGACCAGGAATTCTCGATGGACATGGTCAGCCGCGATCTCGTGCGCATCGACTCGGTCATCGATCTGCGTGAATCGCAGTTCGCCGAGGACGACGGCCCCAACGCGCACCCGATCCGCCCCGAATCCTGCTATGCGGTCGACAACTTCTTCACCTCGACGATCTACGAAAAGGGCTCCGAGGTGATCCGCATGATGCAAACCATGGTGGGACGCCCCGGCTTCCGCCAAGGGATGGATCTGTACTTCAAACGCCACGACGGCCAAGCGGTCATCATCGAGGACTTCGCCGCCGCGATCTCGGATGCGAACAAGCAGGACTGGAGCCAGTTCAAGCGCTGGTACTCGCAGGCCGGAACCCCGCGCGTGAAGGTCACCGAAAATTTCCAAGGCGACACCTACACCCTCACGCTCGAGCAGTCGTGCCCGTCCACACCCGGCCAGACCGAGAAGCTCCCCTTCCACATCCCGCTCATCGTGGGACTCGTCACGCGCGACGGCAAAGATCTGGAGCTCACACACCCCTCGCTGAAGAAAAACACCGAAGGCAAAACCCTCATTCACCTCATGGAGCCGAAACAAACTTTCGAATTCAAAGGCCTGAAGGAAAAGCCGCTCTTGTCTTTGAACCGCGAGTTCTCGGCGCCCATCGTGCTGGAGTGGAATCCCCCGGTGGAAGAGCTCTTCGCGCTTTACAAAATGGACAACGACGCCTTCAACCGCTTCGAAGCTGGACAAAAGCTACAGCAGCTCGAGATCGCGAAGTTCATCGACGCCGCAAAGTCGAAAAGCACGGCCGCGCTCGACCCGCGCCTGATCGAGGCGCAGATCGCGATCCTGAACGACGCGCGTTTGGACAACGCCCTCAAAAAGAAGATGGTGGAACGCCCCTCGCTGGCGAGCCTGGCGCAGTCGTTGCCGGGTTTCGACAGCGCCGCATGGAAAACGGGAATCGATGCCTTCCGCCGCGCCCAGGGTCAGGCCCTGGCCACGGTCGCCCGCGACATCTACACGAAGCTGCACGGAAAATCCGACGGCGTGCTCACGCCCGAAGCGCGCGGCGAACGCGCCCTGAAAAACTGGGCGCTGGGACAACTCTGCAACGCGGGCGAAGGCCACGCGCTTGCGGAAAAACAATTCCGCGAGACCTCCATGATGGTCGACCAGGAAATCGCCTTCGCCCTGCTGATGGAAGCCCCCGAAGCCAAAGCCCGCGAGATCGCGTCGAACTTCTACGATCAGTGGAACTCCGACTCGCTCGTCATGAACAAGTGGTGGTCTTTGCAAGCGCAGACCGAAGCGCCGTGGACCTTCGCGCGCGTGCAGGAGCTGCTGAAACATCCCGCGTTCAACATGAAGAACCCGAACTCGGTGTACGCCCTGCTCGGCCGCTTCAGCGACAACTTGATCGAGTTCCACGCCAAAGGCGGCGAAACCTACCGCTTCTTCGCGCAAGAGCTGAAAAAGATCGACGCCCTGAACCCGCAGGTGGCGGCACGTTTGTCGGGCGCCTTCGACTTCTGCCCGCGCGTCAGCCCCGCCTTGCAAGCCGAAGCGAAAAAAGCGCTCGACGGCTTGCTGGCCGATAAGCTGTCGCCGAACGCCTTCGAGATTCTGTCGAACGCACGCAAGGCCCTGGGCGCTTAACGCGTTCGGCGTCGCCTCTTCGGTGAAGCGACGATGCGCGCTTTCTTGGTTTTGATGAATTCAGCGTTCTCAAACCGCAGCGGCCACGCGGCCGCTGCGCCCGCATAGTCCACACCGATACGCGCGCTCACGTGCAGCCTTGGTCGCGCTCCCGATCCCTCTTCGATCCATAAGCCATCCGCACGCGTCCACAGGCGCACGCCGTCGTCTTTGCGGTCGATCGACATGACCTTGCAGAGTTTCGCGGGACCGTCCGTCGGCGGAAAGCCCTCATCCAGCATGCGGACCCCGCGCAAGAGCGCGGCCTCGGGACAGCCTTCGTGCTGGGCCACCACGTTCATGCAGAAGTGCATTCCGTAAACGAAGTAGACGTAGGCGTGACCGCCCGCCTTGTACATGGAGCGCACGCGGTCCGTCCGGCGACCACCGAAGGTGTGCGCGGCGGCGTCTTTCACGCCCAGATAGGCTTCGGTTTCGGTGATCTCCCCGCGCAGAACGCGTCCGTCGGGAAGACGTCGGCACAGGACTTTGCCGATCAGCTCGCGCGCGACGAGTTCGGTGTCGCGACGAAAAAAAGAAACCGGCAACAGCCGGCTTGAAGTAGATGACCGCGTCTCAGCCGACCGCGTCTCAGCCGACCGCGTCTCAGCCGACCGCACAGCCCGAGTTTCCGGGGCCGCACGAATCGAAGATTTCTTCGGAAGCGGCCTTAGGCCGCTGGTCCGTTGAAGCGGCCTTAAGCCGCTTTGGTGCTCGCCGGAGTCAAGATCCCGCGTGCGTTGCACGTCGCGATCATGTCCTTCCAGAAGGCCTCTTTGATTTTGGTTTCGGCGGGGCCGAACTTCACTTTGGGAAAGCTTGCGTTTTTGGCGCATTCCACAAACTCCGCTTCACCGGTCTGCACGATCTTCCGCATGAGGCTGAAGTGCACGTCAGTGAAAGGCTTTTGATCCACCAGCATCTTGCGCAGACCTTGCTCGGGCGTCTGGGTCAGAAACTGATAGAGTCCGTTATAATCGTAGTCAGACATGGGCTAAACCCTCCTGACTTCAATGATCGGCCGAAACCGGCCTGAGCCACAGTCTGGCCCGACCCGTTCCGGCCCCGTCAACAGACCAGAACCCCGCCCTCTTGATCAACTCTAAAGTGGAAACGGGACGAAATGCCCGGGTCCAGGAAGCACCCTAGTTCCGCGTCAGGAATTCGGCGCGGGTTTCGGGACGCGTTTTGAAGTGGCCGCGCAGATCCGACGTGGAGGTCGAACTTTGGCAGTCCTGCACCCCGCGCGCGATCACGCAGTAGTGCTTCGCGCGGATCTGCACCGCCACGTGCTCGGTCTCGAGCACCGCTTGCAGACAGTCGGCGATCTGTTTGGTCAGACGCTCTTGTACCTGCGGACGGCGCGCGAAGAACTGCACGATGCGGTTGATCTTCGAAAGACCGATGACCTTTTTGTTCGGGATGTAGGCCACCGTCGCCAGCCCGTCGATGGTTTGGAAGTGGTGTTCGCAGACGCTCATCACTTCGATGTCGCGCACGTGCACCATCTGATCGTAATTCATCTCGTTGTCGATGACCGTGATCTTCGGGAAGTTCTCGGCGTTCAGGCCGCTGAAAATCTCCGAGACGTACATCTTCGCGATCCGGTTCGGCGTGTTCTTGATGGAGTCGTTTTTCAGATCGAGTCCAAGCACCTTCAGGATTTCGGTGAAGTGCCCCGAGATCCTCTGAATCTTCTCGGCGTCGGAAAGGGAGTTCATCGTGACCGGCGTCGGACGCACCTGACGCAAAATCTGGGCGACCGTCAGCTCGGTTTCGTGCGGACGCTCGAGCGCCGGCTTCGCCGACGATTTCGTGGGTGCTTTCTTGGATTTGGAAGATTTAGCCTGAGCTCTTTTGGTAGTCATATTCGGGGCGGAAGCTAACGAAATTCCCCGCCCGGGTCGACGAAAAAGGCCCTACAGGGGAAAAAGTCGCTGCGGCCGGTTCTGAATCAGGTACTCGGCGGCCCGCACGCCCGAAACCAGCGCCCCTTGGAGCGTTCCCCGCTCCAAACCGACGGTGTGCTCTCCCGCCCAAACCCAGTCTTCTGAGGTCTCTTGCCACTCGCTTCCCATCCCCGGTCGGGGGTAGCTCACCGAGCCCTTCGCGAAGGGTTGCAGCGACCAGTTCACCATGGCCTGTTCCATCAGCTCGCCCGTCGCTTTTTTCCGGAAAAGCGATTCGAGTTCGCGCTGAATCGCCAGCCGGTGTTGGGGGCCCGCGGCTTTCGCGGCCTCGCCACCCCAAAGGACCGACAAAACCCCTTGGCGGAATTGGAACAGCGGATTCAAACGGTAACTCGACTCCCACACCACTTGGCCTTCGCCGAAGTCGATGAGTTTCGATTGATCGAGCGCCGTGCCCCAGAAACGCTCCTGGTAACTGTAGATAAATTTAGAATGGGCGCCGACCTGAAAGGCGCTCGCGTTCGTCCACGGCCCCGAAAATTCGATCAAGCCGTCGACGTCTTTCAGCACCGCCAGCGGCAGCGCGCAGATCACGTGCCGCGCGAAAACGGACTTCTGCCCCGACGGCGTTTCGAAAACCAAATCCAGTCCCCGCGAACGACGACGAACCGCGATCAACTTGTGACGGAAAGAATAAGTGCGTTCGGGTTGAAAGCCCGCCGTGCGATCGAACATCGCCTGCGCAAGCGCATTCGAGCCCGCGCGGAAACGGTAACGACTTTCGGTCCACAGCGAAACGGGATTTTTCGCGCGGTCGAAAGCCGGAGCGAAGACCTCGGCGGCGATCAACTCGGGGGCCGCCCCGTAACGCTCCAGGCTCCATTCGGAAATCAAACTGGTGAAGGCCGCGTCGCGACTGCGCGCCTTCGCCCAATCGGCGAGCGACAAACCCGTGACGACCTCCGCACGGGCCGCGGATTTTTGCAGACGTTTGAGCTCCGCGTTCGCGCCCGCCAGCGGCAGGATCTGGTTCAAGCGACGACGGCGCGCGCGCGTTTCGATCTCTGCGACCTCGGTCGTTTCGATGCGCAGCTCTTTCGCCAGATCCAAGACGAATTTCTGCTCCCCGGTGAAGAATTCGGCCCCGAGTTCCGCCACCGTCTGGCCACGGAAAAAATCCGGGATCGTATAGATCCGCCCGCCGATACGGGCCGAGGCCTCGTAGACGTGGTAGGGCAAATTTTGTTTTTTCAGCTGGTAGGCGGCGGCCAGGCCCGCGGCCCCCGCGCCCAAAATCACGATGCGGTCGGCGTCCTCGCTTTGGTCCCCCAAAACGATGCGGTCAAGCGTCGAGCATCCCGCGAGTCCCAAACCCGCCGATGCGCCCACGCCCCATTTCAAAAAGTCCCGACGATTTCCACGTTGATCCGACACTTCGCCATTTTAGAACCACGCCCGTCCTTGCGCCAAGCCCGAATTCGGGCTTAGAAGATGGCGCATGGCCCCCGACTTCGACCGACTCGCGACCGACGACTGGACCCTGATCCGCGACTTTTTGTCGACCGAAGAGGTGCGCGCGCTGCAAACTTACTGGGAGAAAAGCGCCACCGCCGCGCGCCCCGCCCGCGTTTCGGCGAACGTTTCATTGAATACCGAGATCCGGGGGGACCAAATCCTCTGGCTCAACGAAAACGAAGATCCGGCGGTGGATGCGCTCTTCGTCCGTCTGCATCAGTTGCGGCGCGAACTCAGCGAAGCCCTTTTTTTGAACCTGCACGATTTCGAGGCGCACCTCGCCTGTTATCGTCCCGGAGCCCGCTACCAAGCGCATATCGATCAACCCCGCAAAAACGGTCAGGCCGAGGGGCGTCGGTTGATCTCGCTCGTGCTGTACCTCAACTCGAACTGGCGTCCCGAGGACGGCGGCGAGCTGATTCTGTGGGCGGAAGACGGTCAAAGTGAGCGCGCGCGCATCGCTCCCGTGGCGGGGACGGCGGCCCTTTTCCGCTCCGATACGGTTTTGCACGAAGTGAGCGAAGCCCATGCCCCCCGTTTGTCGATCGCGGTCTGGTTTCGACGCTCACCGACGACCGGGATTTTTTAGCCGCATTCAGCGCGCTTTTCCGTTAAAACTTTCCCCATGTCGTCGCCGCGACTTCTTGCCGAAATCCTATTCACGCGGCCTTGGTTCCGAGTGCTCCTGATCAGCCTGTCCGCCGGTTCGGCGGTCGCGGGCCTTTTTGCGGCTTTCGCGCAAAAAGAGTTCGTCGATCTGATGCTCGGAAAAGCGCTGCTCATCGAGGGGCTTGAGCTGCATCCCATCGCGTGGCTCGCCGCGAGCTTCGTCGGACTTCTGCTGAGTCTCGTCCTCTCCCAAGCGGTGAACTACGTCGGCGCGAAAGAGTCCCTGTGGATGCAGGGCCGTTTGGCGCAAAGGCTGTACGACCGCATTCTCAAATTGCAAAGCTCGGATCTGCGCGGGCGCTCGGTCGGGGAAATCGTCGCGATCTATACGACCGACATCCCCGGGGCGACGATTCTGGTCGAGCAGTCCATGCCCCAGTGCTTCAACATCCTTTTCCCGCTGATCCTGGCGCCCGCGGCGCTGGTTTATCTGTTCGAGCTGCCGCTCAGCTTCGTGATCGCGGTGCTGGCGGGCGTGATCGCGATCAATCTGGTCCTCGCCCTTCGCCAAAGCCGTTTCTTCTCGATCTTCAAACGCCTGGCCGCCGAACGCGTGGGCCTCGTGAACGAATGGGTGCAGAACATCCGCACGCTCCGCGTGCTCGGACTGATGGAGCCGTTCGAAACGAAATTACTCGAGGTTCGCGAAATCGAAACCATGAACCGGATCAAGATGGTGACCAACGGGCAAACGATGAACGCCGTCTCGAGCTCGATGACCTTCGTCATCAACGTCCTTTTCATTTTGGTCTTGGTGCGCCTGCACCCCGCGCAAGTGACGCCCGGAAGTTTACTGGCGCTGCTTTGGATCGTCGGGATCTTCATGACCCGACCTTTCCGCCAGATCCCGTGGTTCTTCACTTTCGTTTTCGACGGTTGGACCAGCTTGAAACGTCTGGCCGGTGCGCTGTCGCTGACCTCCGTTCCCCCGCAGATCGCGAAGTCCGCGACCGTCGCGAACGAGCCCGCCCTGACCGTACGTGATCTGAATCTGCGCATCTACGGACAACAACTTCTGAGCGGGATCGATCTGGATCTGCGCGAGGGTGAATTCGTCGCGGTCGTGGGCGAAGTCGGCTCGGGGAAAAGTTTGCTTTTCCAATGCCTGCTGGCCGAGGCGCCCGCCGAATTCAAAGCCTACCGCATTTTGGGCGAAGATATGTCCGGCCGCGGCTCCCCCGAGATCCGCCGCCACTTCGCGTTCGTCCCCCAAGAGGGCTTCACGATGAGCGCGACGCTGTTGGAAAACGTCGCCTTCGATTACCACTCCAAAACCACCGAAGAGACTTTGCGCGAAGAGATCGAAGGCGCGCTCGCGCTCGCGGAGTTCCGCAGCTCGCAAGAACGAATGAACGGGGGTTTGACCACGGAAATCGGCGAGCGCGGCGTGAATCTTTCGGGCGGACAGAAACAGCGGATCAGCCTGGCCCGCGCGGTCTACAGCAAAGCCCCGATCCTGCTTCTGGACGACACCTTCAGCGCGCTCGACACCGAAACCGAGACGAAACTGATCGACGGGCTGTTCGCGACGCGCTGGAAAAATCGCACCTGCCTGCTGGCCACCCATCGTTTGAGCGTTCTGTCCAAAGTCAGTCGCATCTACTTCATGGGGGAAGGTCGAATTCTCGACGTCGGCACCTGGAGCGAACTGCGCGGACGTTCGAAAGCCTTCAACGACTTCGTCCATAGCGTCGAGGCCCGCGAGGCCGCGCAGACCCCCGCGATCACGAAAAGCGCGCCGCGCCCCGCGCCGGCCGAGGAAATCCTGCCGCCCGAGAATCCGGCCGAGGTGATCAGTGAGGACTGAAAAAACTTTGGTGAACCTAGAGAACGAAGGCCGCATGGAGGGCGAATTCGGGCGCGACGTTTTGTCGGCGCTGAAGATGGCCTATGGCGCCTTCATCTCGCGCATCCTGCTCACGCTGATCGTCGGCTTTTTGGGCCGCGCCCTTCTGCTGGGCAATACGAATTTGATCGGTATCTGGGTGGACTCGCTTTGCGTGGGCACCGAGATCTGTAAACCCGTTCCCCCGCTCTTTCAGGGCTGGGGTTCGGACGACTTCTTGAATCTTTTGATCGTCTGCGTGGTCGCGGGCTTTTTTCTGACGTGGATCTACCGGGTCGCGTTCTCGCGCCTGTCCGCGCGCGCCGTTTCGCAGCTCTACGACGAGACCACCTTCCGCGCGTCGCGCTTTCCGATGCGCTTTTTCGACACGACCCCCGTGGGCCGGGTCGTCACCCGTTTCTCGAGCGACTACGGGAACGTCTTTCGTTTGTTCGGGGGACCGCTCGCGGAGTTCCTGTCGATCATGTTCGATCTCGCCTGCATGATCATCCTGGTCACGCTCGCCAGCCCCTACTATCTGCCGGTGATCTTGGTCTACATTCTGGCGAACTACGTCGTGTACCTGAGAAACCGCGAAGAAATGCGCCGCCAGCGCCGCGACATGTCCGCCAGCCGCTCGCCCAGCGTTTCGCATTTCGCCGAAACCGCGCAGGGCGCGCCGACGATCCGCTCCTTCAACCGCGAGTCGATCTTCCAGCAGCGCTTCGCGCGCCTGGACGGCTATTACCTCGATCAGAAAATCAAAACGGTGAAAACCGTGATGCTGTTCTCGTGGCAGATGAACAGCCTGACCGCGCTTCTTCTTTTCGTCACGGGACTGCTTTCGTGGTGGCTCTTGTCTACGGGGCATCTGTCCCTGGGCGCGATCGGCGTCGCTTTCGGCCTGATCACGCTTTCGGGGAATACGGTTTTGATGTTCTTCGAATGGCTCGCCCAAGTCGAAGAGGCGCTCATCGGCGTGGAACGTTTGAATCAATACTTGCGCGCGCCCATCGAACCCGGCGCGGCCCTTCCCCACGCGGCGCACTTTCCGACGGGCCATCCCCGTGAACCCGCGGCCCGCGCGCTCGCCCAAGAGAACGCGGTCGCCGACGGGCTCCTCGCCGAGCGCGCCTTGTCCGTCGAATTCGATCACGTCCGTTTCCGTTACGATTCGTCTTTACCTTGGGTTTTGAACGATCTGAGTTTCCACATCCGCCCCGGCGAAAAGATCGGCGTCATCGGACGTACGGGCGGCGGGAAATCGAGTTTGATCCAAGCGCTTCTCCAGCTCTATGCGGTCGAGGGCGGCGAAGTCCGCGTGGGTGGCATCCCCATGGCCCGCGTGCACGGTGGCCCCGGGCTTCCGCTGGCGGCCGCGCGCCGCTTGTTCGCGTACATCCCCCAGGATCCGACGCTGTTCCGCGGACGGCTGCGGGACAATTTGGATTTCGAGCGACTCCTGCCTGACGACGAGATCTTCCAGACACTCAAGCAGGTCGGCTTGAGCGAGTGGGCAACGCCTGCGGGCCTGAACCTGATCATCGAAGAGCGCGGCCGCAATCTTTCGCTCGGCGAAAAACAGCTTCTGTGTTTGGCCCGCGCGGTTTTGCAAAAAGCGCCGATTCTGATCATGGATGAAGCGACCAGCTCCATCGATCCGCAAAGCGAAGAAAAGCTCACCGCCGCGACCGATAAGCTCTTCCGTGAACGGACCCAGATTTTGATCGCGCATCGTCTGACGACGCTCGAAAGCTGCGATCGGATCTTCTGGCTGAAGGACGGACGCCTTTTCGCCGAAGGAACGCCTGCGGAAATTCTTCCGCGCTTTGAAAAAAGCGATTACCCCGCCCCGGGGCCCGTGTTAACTTCGGGCCATGGCGCGCAAGACCCCACCACCAACTAAGAACGGACCCGAGGCGAACGAAGAGAGCCTCCTCGAAGCGAACAAAGCTTCAAGCCCCCGTTCGTCGCAAACGAATGCGGATGGTTGGGAGGTCGGCGTACGCGCGCCCGTCAAAGCGCCGCCCCCCATCGCGGGCGCGACTCCGGCGGAAGAGATCGAAGGCGAAAGTCCCGACTCTTACGGCGCCTCCACGCCGACGAAGGCCGCGCCTGACGACACGGACAACACCGAAGTCTTCGACGCTGAACATGGAGGCGTCTTTGACGCGGTCACCGGCGAGCCCCTCGCGCACGAGGCGGAAGCTGAACCGGTCGAAGACCTGGACACCGAACGCACCGAGCGCACGCCGGCTTCGGAAGAGCCCATGGAACTCAGCGAGCCCGAAAACGCGGAAGAGATCATCAATCCGCCCGACGACTCGTTTCAATACCTGCTGGAGCACTGGCCCGCGTTCAGCGTTTACGAGCGCCGCGAACGTTTCTCGCGTCTGCAGCGGACCGATGCCGAAGAGCTTTTCCTGTCTTTGAAGGCCAACGACCAGGCGACGTTGATCGCCGAAATCTCGCCCCTCGAAAAACGCTCGTGGGTGCGGCTCCTCGCGCCCGACGACATCGCCGATCTGATCCAGGAGTTGGGTTTCGAACATCGCGACTCGATTTTGGGTCTGCTGGATGCCCAGTCCCGCCGCGAAGTGACCGCCCTGCTCGCCTATTCCGAGGATAAAGCCGGGGGCTTGATGAGCTCGCGCTTCATCCGGCTGCGGCCGCAGATGAGCGTCGACGAGGCGATCAGCTACATGCGTATCCAATCGCGCACGCATGTCGAGACCATCTACTACGCTTACGTCATCGATCACGATCAGTCGCTGCTGGGTGTGGTCAGCTTCCGCGAACTTTTCGCCGCGGCCTCGGGAAAACGTATCGCCGACATCATGAAGACGGACCTGGTGAAGGTCCCGGTCGGACTGGATCAAGAGCAGGTCGCCAAGCTCTTCCAACAGAAGAACTGGATGGCCCTTCCCGTTATCGACGAATGGAATCACATCAAAGGGATCGTCACGTTTGACGATATCGCGTCGGTCATCCAGGAAGAGGCCACCGAAGATATCCAAAAGATCGGGGGGGTCGAAGCCCTCGATGCGCCCTATATGGCGACGCCATTTTTCGAGCTCGTGCGTAAGCGCGTGGGTTGGCTGATCATTCTGTTCTTCTCGGAGATGTTCACCGCGACCGCCATGGGCTTTTTCAAATACGAAATCGAACGCGCCGTCGTGCTGGCGCTTTTCATCCCGCTGATCATTTCGTCCGGCGGAAACTCGGGATCCCAGGCCTCGACGCTTTTGATCCGCGCGATCGCGCTGGGCGAAGTCCGTTTGCGCGACTGGCTGCGGGTGCTGTGGCGCGAGCTCGGCGTCGGTCTTTGCATGGGGGTGGTGCTGGGTCTGGTCGGCGCGCTGCGGATCTTGATCTGGCCCGGTGCCGAGGAAACCTACGGCCAACATTACGATGTGTTGGCGCTCACCATTTTCGTCAGCCTGATCGGCGTCGTGCTGTGGGGAACCATCACGGGCTCGATGCTGCCGTTCATTTTGCGCCGTCTGCGTCTTGACCCCGCCACCGCTTCGGCGCCCTTCGTCGCGACCCTCGTCGACGTGACTGGGATCGTCATTTACTTCAGCGTGGCAAGCTTCCTCTTGGCGGGAAAACTCGTTTAGTTCCCTCCCGTGAGGCTGTTCCGTAACGCCCTTTGACTTTCGTGATCCGCCCCCTTTCAATAGAGGGCGAAAGATATCCGGCCGTTCCCTCGGGGACGCGCCCCTCACGAAGGAGCACTCATGTTTAAACGGATTTCGACACTCACGGCGATGACGCTGACGACTCTTGGTTTGATGGCGGCGCCCGCGCACGCGGGACTCATGCTTGAACCCTATATCGGCTTGGAGCAAGGTCAGACCTATTCGGTGATCGCGAACTTGGCCGATGCCTCGTACAAAACTTCAGGCTCGGTTCTTGGCGCACGTATCGGTTACTCGCTGCCGCTTCTGTTTTGGTTCGGTGTGGATTACAGCCTGGTTGCGGGCGGCAAAGCGAAGCCCGACTTCGGTGGTCCCGATAGCGATCTGAAGCGTTCGGACCTGTACGCCGTGGCCGGTGTGGATCTGCCGATCCTACTGCGCGCATGGGCGGGCTATGGGATCATGAACGAAACCACGGTGTCGAACAACATCGCCGAAACCAAAATCACCGGTGGAACGAAAATGAAAGTGGGCGTGGGCCTGACCATGCTGCCCCTCGTTTCGGTCAACCTCGAGCTCTTCAACCACAAAGGCGCGAAGGTCGAAATCGCCGGCACCAATACCCCCATGAGCACGTTCGAAGACGCCGGCGGCGTCCTCAGCGTCTCGCTGCCCCTGGATCTGTAACGCCGCCCCCCCCAAAAAAAAGAACCCGCGGTCTCTCGACCGCGGGTTGTGCTTCCGCGGCCCTCGCCGCCGGAAGTCCCGATCAACGGCGCGAACTTCGCGCCGTTTGTTTTTAGAGGCGGGGGCAACGACTCCCCTCACCTCCCACCACAGCCCCGGACCCGTTGGCCTTGCGGCACTCCCAAGCCCTGGGATTAAATCAAGCGTCGACCGCGAAGCGGTGACGTGGAATAAACCACATCAGCTCGCTCGATTGAGCCCAGCCGTCCAGCCCTGGATGCTGTTGAGGACGCCCTCTTTCGCATCTTGGAACTGCACTCCGTACGCCTGGTTCTGCTCGTTCCAGACGATGCGGCCTTCCACGCTGACCTGTTCGCCGCCGTCGGGGCTGGCGATCTGGAGCGTGACGATCCCGCCGCGTTCGAGCAGCGCATCGGCCTTGAAGCTCGCACCACCCATCGAGATCGTGTTCATCTGACCGACCAGCTCGCGCTCGCCGATCTTCACCTTGATCTCGGAGTTCATCACGAAGCGTTCGTGCTGACGACGGTTGCGACCGGTCGCCTGCTCACGCGTCCGCAGAACCTGCCAGACCATCAACGGCACCAGCGAGAACGCGATCAAGAACAGCACCGATTGCGGAGGCGGTCCCTGCGGCGGTTTGAACGCCCGCGCACCGACCAGGCCCACGCTGCCGCAACCCGCTTTCGGGGCGACCTCTTCCGACGCCAGCCCGCGGCCGACGCTCATCGGGACGTACTCCGGCTGCAAGGGATCGATGCCGACGTTCGCCTTCGCCACGATCAGCGATTGCAGGGTGTCGGCGCGATTTCCGGAATAGGTGTAGTCATTGAGTTGCGAAAGGTGCGAGCCCGAATTGATCACGAGGTTCGCCACTTGGTAACCGGTCAGATCCGGAGCCTCGCGCAGCGCGAGCGCCGCGAGTCCCGCAACGAAAGGCGCGGCCATCGAGGTTCCCGACATGTAACGGGTTCCGTTCGGCACCGTACTCCAAATCGCGACCCCGGGAGCCGCCATGTGGACCGAGCTGCGACCGAAGTTCGAGAAGCTCGCCAGTGAATCGAAGTCGTTCGTCGCCGCGACCGAGATGTTCGAAGGCACCGGATAGCTCGCCGGGAACAAAGGCTTCCCGTCATTGTTGCTACCGTAGTTCCCCGCCGCCGAAACGATCGTGACGTGGTGCTGGTAGGCGTAGGTCATCGCATCGTGCAGCGATTGCGAATAGGTCGAGCCGCCCCAACTGTTGTTGATGACGTTCGCGCCGTTATTAGTCGCGTAGTAGATCGCTTGAATTGCGTCCGAGGTCGAACCCGAACCGTCCGCGCCCAAAAACTTCAGCGGCATGATCCGGATTTTCGCCGCCTGAATGGGGTTCGCGAAAATATTCTGAGTCACGCCGAGGACGATTCCCGCGACGTGAGTTCCGTGATTGTCGTCATCGTAGGGCAGACCGTTGCGACCGTGGAAGTTCCAACCGAAGACATCGTCGACGTAACCGTTACCGTCGTCGTCGATGCCGTTACCGGCGATCTCGCCGGGGTTCAGCCACAAGGCGCCCGAGTCACGGAACACGCGGTGATTGTAGTCGATCCCGGTATCAATGACCGCGACGACGGGAATGTCGGAAGCGCCGGTCGACATCTGCGTCCAAGCGGCACTGACTTTCGTGTTCGCGCCCGACTGCAGATAGCTGCCTTGCGCGGATTGGCCCGAGTTTTCCCCCTGCGCGGCCATCTTTTCGTTGATCATCGCCTCCGACTCGGCCAGCGAGAAGGTCCGGCTGTCGCCATCGCCGCCATCTTCCACTTTACGCAGAATGTAGTTCGGCTCGACGTAATCGACGTCGGGATCCTGACGGATCTCGTTCAAAAACGCCTCGGCGTCTTGGCCCGCCTTCATCGAAAGGTGGTGCAGATTGAGTTTCCCGAAGGTCGCCTTCAGATTTGCTTTCGACGAAATCTTACCGACGAACTGCGCGGACTTCTGCGACGACGCGCGCCCCTTCATCTTGACGAGGTATTCCCCCGGCACGACGTCTTGCGCCCACGCCCATGAGCCCATGAGCAACGAAAACGCCAAAATGACGACGCGGATTGCCCTGAAGTTCGACAAAAACATTCCAACTAAGGCCATCGGATATTCCCTCACCCTTGGCCTATCGGATCAAAGTCGGGGAAATTTGAGCTTTTCGCGGCACTTTCTCAACCCGGGGCGCAAGGAAGGCGGCGGACGCTCCACGGCGGCACGCGAGACGTTTCACCGGATGTGACAAGTGTCTCAGATTGACATAACTTAAGCTTACGATGAACTCCTTCAATCGCATCTTCTTCCGCGGCTTTTTTACCCTCCTCCCCATCGCGTTGACCGTCTACATCATCTACTCGGCGATCCTGATCCTCGAGGGGCTGCTGGGCTGGCTGGTGCGTGCCGTTTTACCCGAGCATTTCTACGTGCCGGGCTTCGGATTCATCCTGACCCTGATCGTGATTTTCCTGTTCGGGCTGCTGCTGAATAACTTTTTGGCCGAGCGGATCTACGTCGCGACGGAAACGCGCCTGCTGAAAGTTCCCTTCTTCCGCGCGATCTACTCGCCGCTGAAGGATTTAATGAATCTGTTCTCGCGCAAGGACACGCAAAGTCCGCAAAGCGTCGTGCTCGTGAATCTGCACGGAATCAAAATGCTCGGCATCGTGACCCGTGAGTCTTTCACCGACCTGAATCTGGGGCCGGTCACGCAGGGACATCTCGCCGTGTACGTGCCCTTCAGCTACGGGATGGGCGGCTACACTTTGCTCGTGCCCCGTGAACAAGTTTCGCCCGTCGACATTCCCATCGAAAAAGCGATGAGCCTGGCGATCACCGCCTGGGTTAAAGCCGACGCCGCCCGCGAGGTGAAAAGTGAGTAAAGCCGCACAGGCCACGATGTCGCGCGCCCAACAGGTGAACCAGGACACGTCGATCTACGGCACCTTCGCCGAAATCGGCGCGGGCCAAGAGGTCGCCCGTCACTTCTTCCAGGCGGGGCAAGCCGCGCAAACGATCGCGAAAACGATGTCGGCTTACGACATGGTTTATTCCGACGAGATTTACGGTAAAGAGGCGAACGGCCGTTACGTCTGCGAATCGCGTCTGGGTAAAATGCTCGATAAAGAATTTCAGCTTTTGATCCGCCGTTTGGCCACGGGCCGCGGCGAGCGCTCCCGCTTTTTCGCCTACGCGAACACCGTGACCACGGGCGATCAAACGAAGCGCAGCTGCCACGGCTGGATGGGCGTCCGTTTCCAAACCCATCCCGGCGGCGAAGCGAACGACGTCGTCCTGCACGTCCGCATGCTCGACAAATACCGTCTGCAACAGCAAGAGGCGCTGGGCATCTTAGGCGCGAACCTGGTGTGGGCGGCTTACTTCGCCACGCAGGATCCGAAAGATCTGATCCCCGCGTTGACCGCGAATCTGAAATCCGGCCAGGTCGCCATCGACCTGATCCGCTGCTCGGGACCGGACCTTGCGAAGTTTAACAATCATCTGCTGAATCTCGAGCTCGTGAAACGCGGACTTTCCGAGGCGATCCTCTTCGGACCGTCAGGGGACATTCTGAGCGCCTCGGACACGCTCTTCGGAAGATCCATCCTGATCGACCGTGGCGAGTTCCGTCCCGTCACGACCTCGCACCTGAATCTGATCGACAAGGGACTCGCGCAGTTCCCGAAGAACTTTCCCGAGGCCCCCGCGCCCACCGTTCTTTTCGAACTGACCATGAGTCAGCTGCGTGATGAAAACGCCGGCGAGATCGACGAGCAGGATTTCCTGGACCGCGTGCAGACCTTGTGCGCGCTCGGGCACCATGTCCTCGTCTCGAACTTCTTCCTGTACTACCGACTGAAACGTTATCTGCGGACCATGACGAAGCAGCCCATCGGCATTCTGCTGGCCGCACGCCATATGCAGCGCCTTTTCGACGAAAGCCACTACCGTGACCTGGAAGGGGGACTTCTCGAAGGACTCGGCAAACTTCTGGATTCACAAACGCGCGTTTACGTGTGCCCGCAGAAGCAGGGTGATCAGTGTCTGTTGGCAGAGAGCTTCGCGCCGCCGCCGCCGCTGAAATCCGCGTTCGACTACTTCCGCGCGCAGAACTGGCTGACCGATCTGGGCGGCTGCGACGATATGGCCGACTACGTTTCCAGCGAAAAGGCCCACGAGCTTCTCGAAAAAGGCGGCGATTGGGAAAAAGTCGTCCCCCCCGCCGCCGCGAAAGTGATCAAATCCAAGGGCCTTTTCGGCCTGAAATCGAAATAACGCGGGCCGAAGCTCCCCCCCCTTGACCTTCCAACGGTTGGAAGGCTTAGGGTAAAGCTTCAGGAGGCCCCCGTGTCCACCATCGACATCCCCATCCAAGGCATGAGTTGCGCGAGCTGCGCCGGTCGCGTGGAAAAAGCGCTGACCGCGGTCGAGGACGTGACGAGCGTGAACGTCAACCTCGTCGGCGAATCCGCGCACGTCGAATTCCGCGGAGCCGAATCCCCCCGCCTGCGCGAGAAATTCATCACGGCCATCGAAGCCGCGGGCTACCGCACCGATCTGCGCGTGGACCCCACGGCGACAAAACCCGCCGCCGCCTTCACGCTGGACGAGCGCGTGGGGTTGATCCTGACCGCACTGCTGACCCTGCCGCTACTGCTGCCCATGATTCCCGGCCTGCACGCGCTGATGCCCGGCTTCACGGTGCAGGCCGTCCTTGCGGGCCTAGTGCAATTTATTTTCGGCGCGCGCTTTTACCGGGGCGCCTGGGGCGCGCTGCGCGCACGCACGGGCAACATGGATCTGCTTGTCGCTTTGGGCACCACGGCCGCTTACGGCTTCAGTTTGTACGCGGGACTGACTCCGGGACATGGCGCGCACGATCTTTATTTCGAGTCGAGCGCCGCGGTCATCCTGTTCGTCCGCTTCGGAAAATTCCTGGAAAACCGCGCGAAGGCCCGGACCCGCGCGGCCCTGCAGAATCTGCGCTCGCTTCTGCCCGAAACCGTCGCGATCGAACGCGCAGGCCAAAAGCTCGAGGTCAAAACCGAGGACCTGAAACCCGGCGACCGTCTGCAAGTGCGCGCGGGGGAACGTATCCCCGCCGACGCGCGGATCCGGCAGGGCGCGGGTGACGTCGACGAAAGCGTGTTGACCGGCGAAAGCCTGCCGATCGCGAAACACGTTGGCGACTCACTCTACGCGGGAAGTTTGAATCTCGATGGCGTGCTGCAGCTCGAAGTCACCACCGCGAACGCCGAGTCGCTCATCACCCGCATCGCGCGTGCGCTCGAAGAGGCTCAGGGGAAGAAGGCCCCCATCCAGCGCAAAGTCGATCAGGTGAGCGCGATCTTCGTGCCCGCCGTGATCGCCGTGGCCGCCCTCACCTTCCTCGGCTGGTGGTTCGCGGGCGCGGGGCTCGAGGCCGCGTTACTGCACGCGGTGGCGGTGCTCGTGATCGCCTGCCCCTGCGCGCTGGGACTCGCGACCCCGACCGCGATCATGGTGGGAACGGGGCTCGCCGCCCGTCGCGGAATTCTTTTCCGCGACGCCGAGGCTCTTGAAAAACTGCATCTAGCGAAGACCGTGGCCTTCGACAAAACGGGAACGCTGACGCGTGGTGAAGTCCGCGTGGATCTGGTTTGGACCGAAGGGCTGACGAAAGAAAAGCTGTGGCAGATCGCGCGTGCCCTCCAGCACGCGGGCGCGCACCCCTTCGCGGTGGCGATCCGTGCGGCCCGCGAGGCCGAAGCGTCCTCACCGGATGCGCGCAACATCGCGGGCTCCGGTGTGCGCGGCCACGTCGACGGGATCGAGTACGCACTCGGCAGCCCCCGCTGGCTGAAAGAGCTCGGCGTGACGTTCGCGAATATCCCTGACGATCAGGGCGTGGCGCTCTTGGCCTCGCTGGAGCCCCCACGCTATCTGGGCGGCTTCAGCTTCGCGGACACGGTGAAACCCGAGTCCGCCGCGGCGATCACGCGGTTGAAAGCGCGCGGTCTGAATCTGGCGCTCCTCAGCGGCGACCAAGTGGCCAGCGCGACCCGCATCGCGCAGGAGTTGGGAATCACGGACATCCGTGCGGCGCTGAGCCCCCTCCAGAAGGAACGCGAACTTTTGAAAATGAAAACCGCAGGCCCCGTGATCATGGTGGGCGACGGCGTGAACGACGCGCCGGCCCTCGCCCGCGCGGACGTGGGCGTCGCGATGGGGAGCGGCGCCGACCTCAGCATCCATCACGCGGGCGTGACGCTCCTCACGAACGATCCACGACGGCTGGTCGACGCCATCGAGCTGTCCGCGGCGACGTCGCGCAAGATCCGCCAGGGCTTGTTCTGGGCCTTCGGTTACAATACGGTGGGGATCGCGTTCGCGGCGGCGGGCGTACTGAGTCCGATGATCGCGGGCCTAGCGATGGCGCTCTCGAGCGTCAGCGTGATCACGAACGTACTCGTGTGGCGCTGGTGGGACGGACGGGAAGGGAACCTATGAACATCGGAAGTCTCGCGAAAGAATCCGGAGTCAGCGCGAAGCTGATCCGGCATTACGAAAGCATCGGGCTGATCCCGAAGGCCTCGCGCTCGGACGGTGGCTACCGCCAGTACGGCGAACAGGACGTGCAGTTTTTGCGTTTCGTGCGTCGCGCGCGTGGCCTTGGCTTTTCGATGAAAGAGATCAAGCAACTGCTAGGCCTTTGGAAAAACAAATCCCGCGCCAGCGCCGACGTTAAAAAACTCGCGCTCACTCACTTGAAAGAACTCGAAGTCAAAATCCAAGAGCTGCAGGACATGGCGACCCAGCTGCGGCATCTGGCGAAAACCTGTCACGGCGATCACCGCCCCGATTGCCCCATCCTCAAAGAACTCGAAAACAACAAGGAGTTGTCATGAAGTCACTCATCGCCCTTTCCCTCCTGATCTCGCAATTCGCTTTCGCGCACGGCGAGGACAAACCCGGCCCCCACGGCGGCTTCATCCGCATGCCCGGCGCCTACCACACCGAAGTCGTGCCGAAAGCCAACGGCGTGTTCGAAGTTTATTTGCTGGATATGGATTGGAAAAATCCCGTCGTGAAGGACTCAAGCGTCGAAGCCGAAGTGCGCGGCGGCCCGGCCCCCGCGGCCAAGGCGAAGTGCCGTGCCGACAAGACGCTTTTCCGCTGCGAGTTTCCGAAAGGCGCGGTCACCAAGGGCGAGGGCCGCGAGATCTTGCTCACCACCACGCGCGCGAAACAAAAGGGCAACAAGGCCGTCTACGCGCTGCCGTTCAAACTCGCCGCGCCCGTACATCCGGCCACTCACGACGATCCGCACGCGGGCCACTAGGCCCCCGCGCAGCGGTACGGGCCGGTAGGGGCCAACGTCATTGCGAAGCGCATTGCTTTCCTGATTCCGCTTGACCGTGTTCTGCATGTCTTAGGAGCGCCATTCTCGGGTCTCTATTTTAGAGGTCCGATCCTTCCCGCGCGTTCGGCAATCACTTCCGAATCGGCGCGGGCGCTGCTGAGCGGCGATCTTGATTCTGCTTGACGATATTTTTCGTGTTCTCTCGGGGCTGCTGCAAGCTTTGCCTTCTAAACTCGCGATCCTTCGCCAGCGGCGAAGCGGAATCTCTCCCGAAGCCAAAGAAGAGGTTTGAAGCGTATTTGCTGGCGGCCTCCGAACCGCATCTCCATTCGGAAAAAGATCCAAAATCCGGTTTTGAAAACCCATGATAAGGTCCTCGTCAGATGGAGGTCCGTCATGACGCTCGAAACTCTCTCGAATGAAAACCTGCTCGCGCGCTTCGCGAAACTCGTTCGCACGGAGCGGAAGATCACGCATTTGGTTTTGGAGTGTATCGCTGAAGTGGACCGACGCCGGCTGTATTTGGAAAGAGCTTATCCGTCCCTTTTTGAGTACCTTACCCAGGTTCACGGTTATTCCGCCGGGGCGGCACAACGACGCATCAGTGCGGCGAGGCTCTTACGGGAAGTTCCCGAAGTCGCGGCGAAGATCGAGGAAGGAAAACTGAACCTCTCCCAGATCGCGCTCGTCACTCAAAACATCAAACTGGCGGAAAAAGAATTCGGCGCCAAGATGGAGGCCGAAGATAAGCTCCTGCTCCTCAAAAAGATCGAGTCGTGCAGCTTCGCGGAGACACAGCAGATTTTGGCCCAAGAGCTGAAAGTTGAAGTGCCTGCCACGGAACGTACTCAACACCATGGCGACGGTTCGGTGACACTCACCCTGACTCTGACCAAAGAGGAGTATGAAAGTTGGTGTCGTGTGGGAGAACTCGTCTCCCATGCCGTTCCGAATCGAAAGCACGCGGACTTGGCCATTTATCTTGCGCGCAAAGAGATCTCCCGCCGCACCGAGATCAAACGCGCCTCGCCGCAACGCAAATACTCGAGCAATCCCCGCCAAATCGCGCCGAATCTGCGGAAGCGAATTCTCGTTGGATCCGGATTCGTCCCCGGACATCGGAAATACGCACTCCTTGAAAAAGGAAAGAACCGCGAAAATTGCGATTCAGATTCTACATCTGGGAAAGACGACTCGAAGTCCACTTCAGATCGTAAACCTGGGAAAGACTCCTTGAAGCCCATTTCAGGTTCGACCCCTCTGAAAAAAGCCTCGCTATCCACTTCCGATTCGGAAGTACGCCCGCGCGGTTGCGGCTATGTGGACCCCCTCACCGGCAAAGGCTGCGGTTCACGGCACTTCCTGCAGATCGATCACATCCACCCGCTTCACGCCGGCGGCGGGAACGCGCCCGAAAACCTGCGCGCCCTGTGTTCGGCGCACAACCGTGACCGAAATCGCATCAAAGAAAAGTCCTGATCGGAGTGACGAATCGAATTCCACACGAGGGCGCACGAGCCGCCCCCGTGCATGCGTCGGCAGCGAAGCCGTGACTATATCTGCCGACGACGGAACCGCGCGCGTGCACCTAACGGCGGTTCTCGAGGAAACTCACGATCGTCTGCACGCCCTGACCGTTCCCGCCCGCGAAGCCGAGCGCGCCCGTCGCTTTGTCGTTCCAACCGTAGATGTCCAGATGCGCCCAAGGTTTATTGCGCACGAAGCGCTCCAGGAAAAGCGCCGCCGTGATCGCGCCGCCGAAACCGTCCACCGCGTTCACCATGTCGGCGAAGGGCGAAGCGAAGGTCGCCGTATAACGCGACAGCATCGGCATCCGCCAGCTGAGTTCGCCCGCGTCGGTCCCCGCTTTTTCCAAGGCCGAGCTGAGGCGATCGTCGTTCGAGAAAAGACCCGCGATCTCGGCGCCGAGCGCCACTTTGATCGCGCCCGTCAAGGTCGCCAGATCGATCACGAGCTCGGGTTCGTCCGCGCCGGTCTTCGTGACCGCGACGTCCAAAACGTCCGCCAAAACCAAACGCCCTTCGGCGTCCGTATTGTGAATTTCGACCGACTTCCCGTTCCGCGAAACCAAGACGTCGGAGGGACGGAAGCTCGCGCCGTCGACCGAGTTTTCGGCGAGCGCGAGATAGAAATCGAGCGGCTGCGGGTGGCGCGTTTCGCTCGCCCACCACGCCAGCGCGAACACCGCGGCCGAGCCGCCCATGTCTTTTTTCATCAGGCGCATGCCTGCCGAGGGTTTGATGTCCACGCCGCCCGTATCGAAGGTCACGCCCTTCCCGACTAGCGCTACGGGACGCGCCGTCTTCTTGGCGCCCGTCGGACGGTATTTGATGTGCACCATCCGCGGCGGAGTCGGCGACCCTGCGCCCACGCCCAAATGCAGATTCATGTTTTCGCTCGCCAGGCGTTTTTCATCCCAGACTTCGACCTTCACGCCGGGACGACCGGCGAAAATCTCGGTCGCCGCTTTCGCGAGCGTGACGGGATTCGCCACGTTCGGCGGCAGGTTCACGAGGTGGCGCGCGAAATTCGTCGCGGTGCCGAGCGCGCGCGCACGCGCCAGAAGCGCCGCGAGCTTCGCGGGTTTCGCGCCCGCGCCTTGTGCCTGCACGCGGATTCGCGGCGACCAAGAACCCATCGACCAAACCTCATCGGTTTTCTTCGCGCCCTTTTTCGCACCCGCATTCGCGTTGCCGGAAAAGGCCTCGGCCTTGAATTGATAAGCGGCCATTTCCATACCCAGGAAAAGCCCGGTCCAAGCTTCATCGTCCAGCCCGTGCCCGATGAGTTCGATCTCGTCGTGGGTGGACGCTTTCAGTAGATTGAAAAGCGCACCGCCCTGCTCGCGGAACCAGGCCTTCGTGGAGTCCTCGAGTTTCCCGCCATGCGAGAAAGGGCCCTTCAGCGGAAGACGGCGCAGGAAAAAGCGCGGTCCGCGCGGCGTGCTCGAGGTCAGCAGATCTTTGTTCGCGACGACCGCGGTGGTGACCTGCCAGCCTTCCAGTTCGACGGAGAGCGCCTCGGCCCACTGCTTGGGCGTGGGTTTATTCATGACGTAGACTTTCGCGGAGACGCCGCCCTCCTCTTTGCGCGAAGTGCGCGCACTGGCAGAGGACAATTGGACATTGGCGGCCAACAGCGAACGGGGGATCTGGATTTTCATTTTCAAAAACCTCTAGTGACTGGATTCCTGGGTGACTTCCTCGGCCTGCAGATTCTCGCCGTGGCGGTAACGATCCACCAACGTAAGATCCGAAGTCGGGAACGAAAACAAAAGGGAGTGAACTTTCGAGGACGGATCCTCTTGGGTCACGGCGATATAGTGCATGTCCCGGATTTCGTGATCCGGAAACTCGCGGATGAAAGTGACGATTTGATTGCCCGTCAGATCGGCGTTCTTCCAGATCTCGTCGGCGTTTTCGATCGTCTCCTCGCGCAGCTCTTCGCCGTACTTTTTGAAGTCGTCTTCGGCGATGTCCTTATCTGCGCGCACCTTCAGCATGGAAATGAAAAGCCCCATGGCGAGGGGATCGCCTTCGCTGAGGGCGTCGCCGTCCAAAGCGCCGAAGCCGACTTCCTCGAAAGCGCGGTCGTAGATCAGCTCGCCCCGGCGGTAGCGGTTAACCAGGTCCAGGTCGGCGGTGACGAAATGCAGAAAAAGGAAGGTGGGCTCATCTTCGCTCGACACGTAGGTGACCGCGACCTGGTAAGCCTCGACCGACTCCAGCGGACGGATGAAGTGGAAAATGGGGAACTCTTTGAAGGTTTGCGGGTCGTGCCAAATCTCTTGGGGCTCTTCCAGCGTGAGGTCCAGTTCGTCCTCGGCATCGATGCCCAGCTCGGTGTCCGCGCTCTCGCCGAGCCACTTTTGGTGATCGGCTTCAATGCGTTCGACTTGAGGCCCGAAAAACTCCAGCATCTCTTTTTCGTTTTTGAAAACGTAGCCGGCCTGGCGGTCGATCACGATTTCCGTGGAGCGAGTTTTGCGGGGACGGATCTTTTTCTTTTTGCGGGCCCGGGATGTGGACGGTCGAGTCGATTTTGTCGCCATTGATTTCACAATCGGTCTTCACCTCGACCACGGCAACACTTTTCCTCGCGCGGGCGCGGGGCATGATGGGGTTCGTCAAGGACTCGGCCGTCCGCATTTAGCACTTGCAAATCTTAACGTGAAATCTCACCCTTGAATTGTGGCGTTGGTCTCATTGGCATAATTCGCAAGGAGGCGATGCATGTCGGAAGCGAACTCGAATTCCAATTCAAGTTCTAGTTCTGATTCGAGCTCCAGCTCCCCCACTTCTTTGAAGGACGTCAAAGAAAAGGGGCTGCAAAAAATGGAGGCTTTGCTGCGGCAAAGCGCCATGGGCATTCACATCCTCTTCGACAACGAGACCATCTCGAAGTCGCTCAAACGTAAGCCCCGCGACGACCGCGAGCTTCTCGATTTCGAGAAGATGAAACGTATCCAAGAGATCATGACCGAGCTGATCACCAAAGGGACCTACTACGAGAAGGTCGACTACCTTCAAGAGCTCGATCAAGACTCCTTCGACATGCTGGTGCGCACCTATATCCACATCGTCGAGAATAACGTTCGCCAGGCGAGCGAACACACACACTAAAATTTTTCTGAAATGAAGATCGAACGCCGGAGCCCCCTCCGGCGTTTTTTTATGGCCCGAGCAGTCCGGACAAGTCCGCCGCGACCGTCGACTCCGGAAGCTCTCGCAGCGCATTCGTTACGCGTAAGGCTTCGGTGGCCGACAGCCAACGGATCTCGGCGGGATTCACCCGGGGATCGATAACGCCGACGCGCAGGCCGGGTTCCGCGTCATGCATCGCCAGCTCGCGGATGGCGGTGTGGTAAGCGGCGGGTTGAGAATCCGGAACGTTGTGTTCGGCACCACGAACCAGGATCAAACGCACCGGCACCCGTTTCGCCGCGGTCACCGCCGCTTCGACCTGCCCGCTGAGCGCCACCTTGGACTCTTTTTCCGCAAGGACAAAATCCACCGGCCCTTCAGTCTTCGCCATCGCGTCGACCAAGTTGAAATCCTCGGTCGAGCGGCTCAGTCGCATGTAACTTTCGATGACGAGCTGCCGATCCGTGCCTTTCCCGTAAGCATCGGGGTTCGCACGTAGATTCGCGTTCACGATGCCCGACCAAAACGAGCGGTAGTTGGAGTCGCGATTGGAGCGGATCAGACTCGACCCCATGAAGGGATTCATCCCCATCAGCATTTCCCAATGGCGTAGCGCCGCCGCGGCGGCCGGATCGCTATCCGAGGCTTTCACCAACGGGGCGACAAAAATCCTTCGGCCCCCCATATTCGCCAGAACGACCGAACTGTAGCTCAGCGAAATCGCGACCGCCGGCTCCGCGCCAAGCTCATTCACCAATCGCTGCGTTTCGCGGGCGTAACCGGGCCCCAAGGGATCGACGCGCGTGGCACGCCCCTCGGCGCCTTCAAGCCCTTTGAGGGACTCCCAGTGATCGCTCGTGGTCGTGCGCAAAGAACCAAAACCCTCTTTCAAAAGGGCCTGCACGGCGGGATCTTTTTGCTCCATCCCACGGAAAATTCCCGGCAGAAAAACGAGCGTGGGGTGATCGGCTTTGACGGGCCGGACAAACTCAAACGAGACGGTCTTTTCCCCACTGAGCTTCAGGAAGCTTTCGCCCGCCTTCACACGCACGTTTTCCAGACCCACCTGAAAGCAGGCCTTCTGGGCCCAGGCGCCCGAAGCGCCGACGAGCACCAAAAGACAGGTCGTCGAAAAAAGGACGTGGATCTTCATATCTCGAGTCATTGCAAGCCCGGGAGCAGGTGGCGACGAGCGTGGTGGATCCGGCGTGTTTCAAATTGAGACCGCGCCGCTTTCGGACACCGACCGTCGGCTTTCCAACGCCCGCGCCCCCTTCAGTCCCGACCAAGGTCGACCGATAGCTCCTCCATGATCTTGCGGACTTTCGTTTTTCTGGTCGTCAGCTACTTCGCCTTTTCGGCCTTCGCCGAGTACCGGGCGTTCGAGCTGCGCATCGAAAAGACCGCGAATCCCGAAGAGTACCGCACGGTCATCTCGAACCTCGACCCGGTCCAGTACCGGGGCTACTACTTCGTGCAGAACGACGAGCGCGTCCTCTACACGAACACCTGGATGTGCCACGGCCGCACCGGCAATTACCGTAAGATCTGCGACCCGCCGCCCGCACGGGAACCCGCGACCGAAGCGGAAAATCCCGCGGACCCGACCTCCGTCGAAAAAACCCTGACTCCGTAAAGTCCCGGACCCCTTCCCCGCCGCCACTCTTGGTAAACTGAGAGCTACTGGAGGCCATGGATGGGCGACCGGCGCGTGGGTCTTCGCGAGCAGAACGCACAGGACATCAGCGATCTGCAAGCGCACTACAAAAAGAAAAAGCGCGATCTCGTCGAGCAAAAGGAGAAGGAAATCTCCGCGACGAAAGAGTACTACAATGAACGCGTCGACAACGCCGAACGCCAAGGCTCCGCCGCGGTCAACCACATCAAAAAACAGAATCGCCATGAGCAGCAGGCCCTCAACGACCGCTTGGCCGACATCCGTGAAGAGGGCGACCGCAACATGCGCACGCTCGTCAAACAAGAGCAGCACAAACGCGAAAAAATCGCCGGCGACACCGACCGCGCCGCGCGTGAACTGAACGAAAACCGCAAGGAAGCCGAGCGCAAAGCGCAGGACGACATGATCGCCTTCAGCGAGAAGTCGCGCGACAAACGCACGAAGCTGATCGAAAAATCGCGCGTGGAACTGCAGGACATGCAGGATCGCTACAACAAAGAACTCAAACACCGCCAGGAAACGCGGACCTCCGCCATCGAACAAGAGAAAGCCCGCGGCACCCAAGATCTGAACCGCGTGCGCAACGAATTCGACGCGGCCTACACGCGCGAAAAAGAGTCCGGCGAATCCCGCCTGCGCATGGTGCAAGACCGCTCACGCGAAGAACTCGAACGCCAGAACATGATCCACGACAACAAGATCATGAAGGCCCGCGACGAAAACGACGTCCGCCTGGCCCGCGAACAAGAGCGCGGCGAATCCCAACGCGCGAAAATCGCGAACGCGTACCAGCGCCAGGTCGAGCAGACCTCGAATTTGGGCGAACGGCGCGTGAAAGAAGTGGAAGACAAGCACGACCGCATCGAAAAACGCCAGATGAGTGAACACACCCGTGTTCTCGATAAGGATCAACAGCAGTTCGAAGCGCGCCGCGAGGACATGCATACCAGCTACCGCAACGAGCGCGAGCGCAGCACCGAAGCCTACCGCAAGGATCTGAAGCGCCAACGCGAACACTTCGATTCGTCCTACCTGAAAAACCAAGAGGCGAATCAAACCTCGCTGACGAACCAGAAAGAAAACTACTTCAAACAGCTCGAAGGTCTGAAGAAAGACATCGCCGCGAAGGTCGAAAACTACGCGAACAAATCCGACGACCCCTTCTACAAAGTGAAGGACCTGGGCACCCGTTTCGTGGAAACGCCCACCAGCTACATCCTGCGCACGCAAGTTCCCGAGCACGAGGTGCAGAACGTGAAAGTGCGCGTGAAGGACGACCAGGCCATCATCACGGGCATGCGGCAGTTCCAGGACCGAGTGGAAGAAGAGGGACGCATTCGCAGCGCCAGCTCGAGCGAAAGCTTCAAAGAGATTTATAAACTCGAGCAGCCCGTCGCCATCCGCGCCGTGAAGCAAGAGCGCGACGGCGACACCCTCACCGTCACCATCCCGAAGATCGGGATGGGTTTTAACATCAAAGGCTAAGTGAAAATAAAAAAGCCCGCGCACGGCGGGCTTTTTCTTCGATCATGTCTTCGCGGATGAACGCGAATTAGATCTTCATCAGATACTTCACTTCACGCACCATGAAACGCAGGCGCGCTTGAAGCTCTTCCAGGTGAGCGAGGTTCGCTTCCACCGACTCCAAAAGGTTCACTTCGCGTACGGGAATATCGGCCAACTCATGATACGCCTGCGTGGAGGCCCAAGCGACGTCTCCCGCGCCCAGGCGCGAAGTCGAAGTGCTGTCCACCATCTGCAGGTTCGTCGTTCCGATGTCTTGCTTCATTCGTTCTCCCGTCATCCAACCAAGTTTTCGCCAAGCTCACTCAAGTTCCAGATCCGCGCATCCCGTCGGGTCCGTACTTTCGTATTTCTTTCAATGTTCGGGCCACAATCTGTCAGCCCAAGGGTCCTCGAAAAGTCGAGGGTCCAGTTCCACTTTCCCTCTTAAAACGGCCTCATTTCCTCAGGATCCGCCGTTCGTCCCAGTGGACTTGGCACAAGCTTTCTCCCGAGCCCCGAATCGGCAATTTCCGTCGTTCGGTGCCGCATTTCGCGGGCTTCTTTCGATTCTCAATGTGGTTGCGTTCGCCACGACATCAAGTCTAGGTACGCTGCTTTTTCGATCACAACTGAAATTACCTGACATAGAAAAAACACACTGCGACTGGAGTTCGGCTTCAGCCACCGAGCTTTTGCTCTGGGATTTCAGAGTAGGTGAGTCTTTTCAAGGGAATGTCAGGGCTCGGTCGATCAATATTCGCAGCGAACGGCGGTCAGATCGGCTTCCGAGATGGAACTTCGCACGGTGTTACTCGACAGATAGGTCCCCATCACACTGGCGACTTGATCCTGATGTTTGAGTCCCAGAACGTGTCCGAACTCGTGGATCAGCAGGCTCGCCATGTGGACGCCACGACCGCTCTCGGACTCATTGACGTAGAAGCTGAAGTCTTTCGCGTTCAAGCGAATATCCGCTTCGCGGATCTGATCACCGACCCAGTAGACCGACGTGCGGGCCTGCTCCTGCGACTTTCCCTCTTCCCAGGTGCTCAGGTAGTAGATCGTGTTCACGCCGTCCTGACGGGGCTGATTCGGGCCACGGGCGCCCCAGCTGACGACCTCGAACAGCTTCTTGCCGGTCGCCGACTCCCAACCGCGCAGGGTTTCTTCAATGGCGGGGTAGTATTCGGCGGGGACGCTTTCGTGGATTTGGAGCTGGATGGGGAGTTTGCCCTTCCACGAGATCCGCTCGCCATAGACGTTCTGGACGAAGCCACAGGCCTCCTGGGCGCTGTACTGGGGCTGAAGGCCACCAAAGAACTTCTGCGGGGCGCAGGCGCTCAGCGCCAGCACACAGCCCGACAGGAATCCCAGCAGTGCCCATTTCAACTTCATGACCAACAACCTCTTGTCCCAATGACTGACAACGTCTTGTCTTTGGTCTTAGGCAAAAGGCTGTCCAGATTCGCGGATTTTTAACCCCCGGATTTTAGACGAGAATTCCCTTTATGCCCGGGAATTCTGCCCCAGGGCCACTGCCTAAATTCGAGACGTCAGATTTCGAGACAGCTTCCGACACAAGGCTAAATTATTAGAATATCTAGATTTTTTAGGTGTCATCGCTCAGAACATGGGCAAGGGCTGCCCCTGGACGTCATGGTGTCAAAGAGTTTGGCACGTCGGTTGCTCTAGTAGCTGTCAACGATCCGGGCTCACCCACAATCGTGGAATCCTCGAGCCTACTATCCTACCAAAACATCCTACCTAGCACTGGAGCGGAGACGGAGAACACCTCCCTCCCTCCAGCCTGCCTTTTTTCTGCGTGGATCTGGCGCAACTGAGGCTCACCCGAATTCCAGCTATTCGGGCTTCTGGTAGTCACTTTGTCTCTCGACTGGACCTAATACCTGCTATGCCGACACCACCCCTAAACAGGGGGTCGCCGCGGAAATAAAAAAAGCCGGCATGACGCCGGCTTTCCAAATCTTGAAACTTCCTTGAGCCCAATTACGGAGTCAGACGGTAGCCGACACCCCGAACGGTCTCGATGGCATCACCCATCGCCTCGAGCTTCTTGCGAAGCGAAGCCATGTGAACGTCGATGGTCCGATCGGTGACGTTCAAGTTTCCAAGGGCGCGCTCGCGCAGGCGATCGCGGCTCAGCACTTGCCCCGCCTGCTTCAACAGCTCCACCAGGATTTTGAATTCGGTGAGCGTGAGCGGAACCTCTTTGCCGTTCATGACCACGCGATGAGCGATCAAATCGACTTGGAGATCTTTGACAACGATGTTGCGTTGCTGGCTGCGGTGAGTGGCGTGCGAGCGACGAACCAGCGCTTGGATGCGCGCGATCACTTCGCGGATGCTGAAAGGCTTCGTGACGTAGTCGTCGGCGCCCGCTCCGAAAGAGACGACTTTTTCGCCCTCGCTGTCGAGACCCGTCACCATCATCACGGGAATTTCCGAGTAAGCGACGTTGGTGCGAAGATCTTGAATCAACTCGCGCCCCGAACGGCCGGGCATCATCTGGTCCATCAGGATCACGTCGGGTTTGAACTGTTCGATCGTTTCGAACATCGCATCCCCGGAAGAAATCCCTTCGACCTTCATGCCGTTGTCGACAAGTTGAGACAAAAGGAATTCGCGGATATCCGATTCGTCTTCAACGACTAAGACTCGAAGTGCGGGTGCGACTGGTACGCCGTATGACATTGCTAAATTCATCCTACATCTCTTGGCTCAGGTTTGCGCTCAAACTTAATGGGTCGCGTCCACTGAGCAAGTAAAGTTTCGGTTCAGGAATGGCACCACTCTCTGGCTTCAGAACTCTTAACTCAGTCGAGCTCAAAAGCCAGCGCTTTCATTCTAGCATTTCAGTTGAAAACTACTGAGTGTCGTCTCGGAATGGAACAGTCAACGCGGGCTTAGTGCATCGAATTCTTGCGGAGGTCGTCCCGAATCTCTCTCAGATCATCCACGCTGATTTCATATCCGCGACCGCAGACCTGGCAGGTGATTTTACTGGAGTGATCCTCGTCGATCATCTGCTGTAGCTCCGAGGGGCCCAGCGTCGTGAGCGCGCGCCGGACGCGGTCGTACGTGCAGGGGCAGAAGTAACGCACCTCGTGCTCATGGGGGACTTCCGAGAACGGAATTCCGTCGAAGAACGGACGAATCAGATCCTGACAATTCGCACCGTCGAACAGGCGCTGCGACACCGCCGTAGCGGGCCCTTGGGCGTTCCGCTGCAGCTGATCCGCGACTTCATCTTCGACGCCGGGCATGACCTCAATGAGAATGCCGCCCGCCGATTTCACCAAGCCTTGCGCATCGAGATAAACCCCGACGCTCACGATCGAGCGAATCTGATGGGACTGATGCAGATAGTGAGCGATATCGTCGCCGATCTCACCCGTCACCATTTCGACCGTCCCCTGAAAGGGTTGCCGCTGAAACGGCTGATGGCGCGCGACCGTCAGCTGACCGAACCCCAAGGCCTTCCCCAGGTTCAGCACGTCGGCTTCGTTGTTCGCGAGGTAATCCGGATAGGGACAATAGCCGCGCACTTCGCCCTCGAAGGTGGCTTCCGCGTACAGACTTTTGAGCGGACCGTTCCCCTTGAACAGAAGCCCCACTTGCTGCTTTTCCTTCAGCTGACTCGCCATCAAAAGCGCGCCGACCATCGCCCGTCCGACACCCAAGGTGGCGAGGGGATGGGTGTTCTGAAGGCTTTGCATTTCACGAACGACCGCCGTCGCGTCGACGGCGGCGGCGCGGACCGTGAGGTCCTTTGACACAAAGCGATGGACGCGGGACTTTTCCGTCATGAGGCGATGAAATTCTCAAGCCGAGCTTTTTTTGTCAAGCGGACCTCGCTACCATGGGGACCACGATGAGCGTCTACCTGTTTCGCCACGGCGACCGTACCTCCCGCACTCCCGACGCCGAACCGGAACTCTCGGGCACGGGCCTTTTACAGGCCGATCATCTGCGCGCCTGGGTGGCGCGCGGAACGCTCCCCGCCCCGACTCGCCTTTGGGTTTCCCCGCGTCACCGAGCGCAGCAGACCTTCACTCCGCTCGCCGAGAGTTTGGGCATTTCACTCGAGGTGCTCCCCGAACTCGATGAGCGCACGCCACGTGAAAGCGCGGTGCGTTTTCGTGAACGCGTCAACCATCTGCTGGATCGGGCGCGCGCGGTGAATGGGATGCTTTTTCTGTGCTCGCATTTCGACTGGCTCGAAGAGGCGATCACCCTGATTCCGGCGGACGAGGACCTCGCCGCGAACGCGGGCCCCCTCTGGGCGCCGGGCTCTTTCGTGGGTTTCGATACCGAAGACGATCTCTGGCACGTGCGCCAGAAAGGACAACTGCAAACATGGTGATCCGCAATATTTGGTGCGTCGGCCGCAACTACCGCGACCACGCCAAAGAGATGAACGCCGCCGTTCCCTCCACGCCCATGATCTTCCTGAAAGCGGGCAGCTCCGCGAGTGTGAACTCCACCGACATCATCCTCCCGTTTTGGGCCGAAGAGATTCACCACGAAGTCGAGATCGCGCTGAAGCTGAGCCCCTACTTGCACGTCGTCGAAGCGGCCGTCGCTTTGGATTTGACCGAGCGCAAAGCCCAGGCCGCGGCGAAGGCGAAAGGCGAACCCTGGACGCTGTCGAAATCCTTCGACGGGGCCTGCGCGGTTTCGGCGTTTTTCATGGTCAAAAAATTCGAGGACCTCGCCGACAAAAAGCTCCGCCTGTGGGTGAACGACGAACTCAAACAAGAGGGCACGACCGCGGACATGATCTTCGGCTTCGCCGAGATCGTCGAACACGTGAAGACCTACTTCCCCATCTGCGCCGGTGACCTGATCTTAACGGGAACCCCGGCCGGCGTCGGCCCGCTCAAGGACGGCGACACCGTGCGCGCCGAATTCGAGGGGGAAATCACGCACATTTGGAAAGTTCGACAGGACAAAAAACCCGAGGACAAGCAGACGCCCTACCAGCTTTAACTCGACGCAGCATTCGCTTGAGTTTCGACTCCACCCGAGTGATGATCCGCCCGCTTCAAACCAGCGAGGTCATTTGTGTCGGTCGATCCGTCCCCGGTTCGTGCTAAAGGCGAAGAGATTCTGAAACGCATGGAGGCCCAGAGCAAGGTCTCCTACTTCTCGAAAGATTACTGGTACGGCTCGATCATGGATTGGTCCATGAAGAACGAGCAGTTCAAGACGCAGATGTTCCGCTTCGTGGACGTCCTGCCTTACTTGAACTCCGGCTCCGAGGTCGCGCGCCACTTGAAAGAGTACTTCGCGGACGCGGGCGAAAAACTTCCGCCCGTCTTCAACGTGGGACTCGGCATGGGTTCGCTCGCTCCGGGACTCATGGCCGGCGCGATCCGCAAGAACGTCACCTCCATGGCGAAGATGTTCATCACCGGCGAAAATCCCGCCGAGGCTTTGACGGTTTTGAAAAAGACCCGCAAGCAGCGCCTGGCCTTCACCGTGGATCTCTTGGGTGAGGCGACCCTCTCGGAAAAAGAAGCCCTCGAGTACCAAGCGAAGTATCTCGAGATGATCGACGGTCTCGCGAATGACGCCGCGAAGTGGGAAGAAGTTCCGCTCCTGGATCGCGATCACGAGGGCGCAATCCCCAAAGTGAACGTCTCGGTGAAGATGACCGCGCTCTACTCGCAGATCAACGACATGGCCTGGGACGACACCAAGACGCGCCTGAAAGAACGCCTGCGCCCGATCTACCGCAAAGCCATGGAGCGCGGCGTGTTCCTGACTTTGGACATGGAACATTACGGCGTGAAGGACCTGACCCTCGAGGTCTTCCGCGACATCGTCATGGAGCCCGAGTTCCGCACCTACAAATTCTTCGGCTGCGTGATCCAGTGTTATCTGCGCGACTCGCTCGCGGATTGCCGCAAAGTCATCGCGTGGTCGCGCGAGCGCGGCGCACCCCTGAACATCCGTTTGGTCAAAGGCGCATACTGGGATTCCGAAACCATCGAGGCCGAGCAGAAGCGTTGGCCCATCCCCGTTTACCTCAACAAAGCCGAATCCGACGCGAACTACGAAGACTGCACGGAAGAGCTCTTGAAAGCGTTCCCCACCGTGCGCGTGGCCTTCGGCTCGCACAACGTGCGCTCGGTGGCGTTCGCATTGGTCACCGCCGAAAAGCTGGGCATCCCCCAAGCCCGGGTCGCGATCCAAATGCTGTACGGGATGGCCGACCCCGTGAAGAAGTCGCTGGCCGACATGGGTTACCGCGTGCGCGAATACGCACCCGTCGGTGAACTGATCCCCGGCATGGCGTACCTGGTCCGCCGTCTGCTCGAAAACACCTCGAACGAATCCTGGCTGCGCGGAAAATTCGCGGACGGGATCTCCACCGAAAAACTCCTGCGCGATCCCAAAGACGGTCTTATCCGCACGTCGAGCGAGCTGAAGACCGGCGATCGTTTCGAAAACGAAGCGCTTTTGGATTTCGCGGTGAAAGAAAATCGCCTGGCGGTCGAGGGAGCGCTGAAAGAGCTGCGCCGTCAGCTGCCGCTCCAGTGCCCCATCGTCATCAACGGCCAAGAGATCCGCACCCAAGACGCGATCACGCGCGAAAACCCCGCGCACCCCGCGGAAGTCATCGGCCACGTGCAGATGGCCTCGACCGCCGAGGCCGAGCTCGCGATGAAAGCCGCGAAAGAGGCCTTCCCCGCGTGGCGCAAAGTGCCCGCCGTCGAGCGCGCCGCCTTGGTCGACAAACTCGCCGACCTGATGCTGCGTGACCGCATGGCGCTGATCGCGCGCCAGGTTCTGGAAGTGGGTAAGCCCTGGGCCGAAGCAGACGGCGATGTCTGCGAAGCCATCGACTTCTGCCGTTACTACGCGCGCGATATGCGTAAACTCGCCGGTGGCGACAGGGTGGCTGGGCTGGCCGGAGGCCAGCGTGTCGGACACGCCTTGGGTGAAGTTTCGATCTATCACTACGAACCGCGCGGCGTTTCGCTGGTGATCGCGCCCTGGAACTTCCCGTTCGCGATCCTCGCGGGCATGGTCGCGGGCGCGCTCGTGACCGGGAACACCGTCGTCATGAAACCCGCCGAGCAGTCCTCGCTTGTCGCGCAGGATCTGATCCGTTTGTTGAAAGAAGCGGGCTTCCCCCCGGGCGTGGCGCACTTCCTGCCCGGCATCGGCGAAACCGTCGGCGAATACCTCGTGAATCACAAAGACGTTTCGACCATCGCGTTCACCGGCTCGAAGGCCGTGGGCCTGCACATCCTGCAGCGCGCGGCGGTCGTGCATCCCGGACAAGAGCACGTCAAACGTTGCATCATCGAGATGGGCGGCAAGAACGCGGTCATCGTGGACTCGGACGCGGATCTGGACGAAGCGGTCGACGCGATCTTGTATTCGGCGTTCGGCTTCGCGGGGCAGAAGTGCTCGGCGGCGTCGCGCGTGATCGTCCTGGAAGAGAACTACGACAAATTCGAATCGCGTCTGATCGAAGCGGCGAAATCGCTGCACGTCGGTCCCGCCGAAGATCCGAAAAGCTACTTCGGCCCCGTCGTCGACAGCGTCGCGCAGCTGCGCATCCTGCAGACCATCGAGAAAGCCAAAAAAGAACATACGCTTTTGTTCGAAGGCGAAGTGCAACCGGTGGGTTACTTCGTGCCCCCGACGATCTTCGGGAACGTCGCGCCCGATTCGGACCTCGCGCAGAAAGAAATCTTCGGCCCGGTCGTCGCGCTCATCCGCGCGAAGGATCTGGATCACGCGCTCGAGATCGCGAACGGCACCGAATACGGACTCACCGGTGGTCTTTATTCGCGTAGCCCCGCGAACATCGAACGCGTGCGCCGCGACTACCAGGTCGGCAACTTGTACATCAACCGCGGGATCACGGGCGCCATGGTCGACCGTCATCCCTTCGGTGGATTCAAGATGTCGGGCCTGGGTTCGAAAACCGGCGGTCCTGATTATCTGAAAGGTTTCATGGAGCCGCGCGTGGTGACCGAGAATACGGTCCGACGTGGTTTTGCGCCGGCCGAGGCTGGCGAATAAAATTTTGTTTTCTGACAGGGGAGCTCCACGGAGCTGAGAGGCGGACTTCAAGTTCGCGACCCTTGGGTTCACCTGAACCCTTCACTTGATCCGGTTCGTACCGGCGGAAGGAGTCGACTCGATGTCTTGGACAGCATCTTCATTCACGGAGGACTTGGCCTCCCAAACTTCGGACGCGCTCGCGCGCGTTCGTGAACGAAAACCCCTTATCCACTGCGTGACCAATCAGGTCGTGATGAACTTCACGGCGAACACGCTCTATGCTTTGGGGGCGTCGCCTTTGATGTCCCACGCCCCCGAAGAGGCGGAGGAGCTCGCCCGCCTGCGCGCGGGTCTCCTCATCAATATCGGAACGTTAACCGCGCCGTGGCTCGACGACGTTCGCCGCATCCTGGCCGCCGAGGTCGCGATGGGTTCACGGCGCGCCGTCCTTGATCCCGTCGGCGCGGGCGCGACGCATTTTCGCACCGAAGCCGCACTTGAACTTTTGGCGACGGGCGCTTTCCGTGTCCTGCGCGGGAACGCCTTCGAGATTCTGTCTCTCGGCGGTGAAAGCGCGCGCGGCCAAGGCGTCGAAAGTTTCGAAGAGTCCGACGCCGCACTTCACGCGGCCCGCACGCTCGCGCAAAAACACGCCCTCGTCGTCGCGGTCAGCGGCGCCGTGGATCTCGTCACCGACGGCGAGCGCGTCGTGGAACTGCGTAATGGTCACCCCTACTTCACGAAAGTCACCGGCGCGGGCTGCGCGCTGAATGCGGTCATCGCCGCCATGACGAGCGTGACCGACGACCCCTTACTGGCGACCGCCCAGGCTCTCGCCGCCTTCAACATCGCGGGGGAAATCGCGGCGCGGAATTCCGCGGGCCCCGGCTCGTTCGCGATGAGCTTCTTGGACGCGCTCGCGAATCTGAATCCAAGCGACATCACCTCCTGCCTGCGGGTCGAAATGACCTCCGGCAACGTCCAAAGCGAGGTCTTGCCATGAACCGCAGCTTCGATCCCCGCCTGTACTTCGTCCACGATCACGGCTTCAATCCCTCTCATGCGATCTTAGCGGCCGCCCTCCGTGGCGGCGTGCGGATGGTGCAGCTGCGCGCGAAGGCATTGCCCTCCGAGGAGTTTCGCGCCTGGGCGGCACCAGCGATCGCGCTCTGTCGCCAAGCGCGCGCGACCGTGCTCATCAATGACAATGTGGAGCTCGCGTTACTCCTGGGCGCGGATGGCGCCCACGTCGGGCAACGAGACCTCTCCGCACGCGAAGCGCGAGCACGCCTCGGAGACAAAGCGATCATCGGACTGAGCCTCGAGTCGACGTCACAGATCGACCATCCAGACGTCGAGTGCGCGGACTATGTGGCGGCGAGCGGCGTTTTCCCGACGACCACGAAAACCGATCTGCCTTCGGATTTGGGTTTAGTGGGCGTACGCGAACTTCGCGCTCGGACCGCGAAGCCGCTCGTCGCGATCGGCGGCATCCATGCGGGAAATGCCCGCGCGGTGTTTTCGGCGGGCGCGGACGGCATCGCGATCATCAGCGCTATCGCGGGCGCCGACGATCCCCAACTCGCCGCCGCAGAGATCGCGGGCCTCGCGCGTAAAGCCGTGGTCGACTGCGCGCTTCTGAGTCGCTCACCCGTCACCGCGCGCGCGGGCCTCCGCTGGCAAGACCCGCGCGCTTTGACCATCGCAGGCTCGGACTCGGGCGGCGGCGCGGGCATTCAGGCGGATCTCAAAACGATGACCAGCCTCGGCGTTTTCGGAATGTCGGCGTTGACCGCGCTCACCGCGCAGAACACGACGGGCGTGCAGTCCGTCCACGACGTCGCGCCGGAATTTTTGCGTGCGCAGATCGCGTCAGTCCTCGGTGACTTGGGCGCCGACGCGGTGAAGATCGGTATGCTCCACCGGCGCGAAGTGATTCGCGCGATCCGCGATGAGCTCGCGGAGTTCCCGCAAATCCCCGTGGTCCTCGATCCGGTGATGGTCGCCAAAGGGGGCCACCGTTTGATCGAGCCCGACGCCATCTCCGCGCTCATCGAAATTCTGTTCCCGCAGGTGGATCTGATCACGCCGAACCTCAGCGAGGCCGAAGCGCTGCTCGAGGTCGCGGGCAGCGGCGCTCAACCGACGGTTCGCGGGGGCGTGGATCTTTCGCGCGCCTCGCGCGAAGACCTGCGCGGGGCCGCCTTGCGACTTTTGGAGTTGGGGCCCGAAGCGGTGCTGCTGAAGGGCGGTCATCATGAGTCCCCGCTCGCCGCGGATCTTCTCGTCGCGCGGGACGGGACGGAACAGTGGTTCGAATCCGCGCGCGTCGAGACCCCGAACCTGCACGGCACGGGCTGCACGCTCTCGAGCGCCATCGCCTCGTTCACGGCGCGCGGCTATCCGCTGGTGACGGCGGTCGCGAAGGCCAAGGATTATGTGACGGAGGGAATCAGATCAGGCTCTCGTTTTCGGTGGGGCCAAGGTCAGGGCCCGATCGATCATATTCACCTTCACCGATGAAACGACGGTGCGCGATGGCGACGGCGGCGCCGAAGAGGGCTCCGCCCACGTGCGCGGTCGTCGCGACCGTTTGACCGATGAGCTGCGCGGGCGACGGGATGAATTCGGTCACGAAGTTCACCAGATCCGGCAAAAGGCAAAGCGGTAAGATCCACCATTTCGACAGATAGATCTCGCCGTAGAAACCTTGAAACGGCGAGAAGAAGAAATAGTAGCGCACGTTCTTGCGCGGCTCGTACACGAGGTAGAACGCGATCAGCGCGGTCACCGCCGCGCTCGCCCCCACCATCGGGAGCGCCGAGGGTGCGTCGAGCTTCATCGAAAAATACGCGCCGAAAATTCCGCCCAGAAGGCTGACGAGCAGCACGGTCAGCGAGCCCGCGAGCCTTTCGATCGCGATTCCGAACAGCAGCAGGAAGACCATATTCGACAAAAGATGGATCGGCGTCGCGTGCATGAACTGGTACGTAATCCAGGTCAGCGGCTTTTGCACGGCGACCGCGGGATCGCGCGGCAGACCGAACTTCGTGACGGCGCGGGCGCCCGTCTGATCGCGCAGCTTCGAGACCTCGGCGCGCCAGTTTTTGATTTCGTCGGCGTCACCGCGAAACGGGAACTCGGGCACCGCGGTCACGAAGCCCGGATCGCGCATGGCCTTCCCGCCCCAGAGCACCAGCTCGTGGGGTTCGGGCAGGTCCTTCATTCCCAGGTACTGACGGTAGTAAACGCCCGTGCGTTGCAGATTGCGCACCTCGAAGAAACTTTCCTTCGCGGTGGGCGCGGGACGCGGATCCGAAGTGATGAAGTAAAACCCCATATTCAGAAAGATCAGCGTCCACGTGAGGGGCGCGACCGCGAAATCCCGAAGTCCCGCCAGGAAAGGAACGATCATTCTTCACGTCCCTCGGCGTTCGCGGGCACGTGATTTTTATCCGCGTGCGCGGGCGCACGGCTTTTGGGTTTGTCGTTGAGTTCTTCCACCGGCTTGAGTTGCGGACCGTCTTTGGCCAGACCGCGGGGCTCTTGCAAAGGCGAATCACTCGTGTGGTCGAACGCTTGGTACGCGAGCCACCAGTCCGGCGCGTTTCTTTGACCGCGCTGGAACTCCAGCGCCAACTCGTCGCCGGCGTTTTTCTTGTCGCGGCTCAGCCACCACAGAAGATAAGGACGCGCCCAATGGTCTTGCGCGACCGACTTCAAAGTTTTGAGGCTGGCCTTCTTCGGTTCGAGGGCCCAGTGGGTTTCCTCGTCCGCCGCCAAACGCGCTTTCGCCTGGGTTTCCACGACGACGTCTTTGCGGTTGTGGCAACGGGACTCGAGCTGAAAGGTCATCGCGATGTCCGGAGTCCACGCCTCGCCGCCCGCCGTCTCAAGTTCGGTGCGCAGCGCGCGGCAGATCGTGGGGCTTTCACCGCCGATGCCGCAGGTTTTCGTGATCGCCGAAAAACACGCCCACGCCATGGTGCGGAAGCGGCGCGACTCGGTCCATGCGGGCGCAAGCAGGGTCATCCCCTCGCGGAACTCGCTGTCCGCGCCTTTCAGCGCGAGCGCTTTCAGGCTCATCTCTTGAACGTAGTCGGCCAGCTCCAGCGGCCAGGGGTTTTTCACCGCGACCTTGCCGATCTCGTCGAAGTCCCCGCGTTGGAAGGCTTGTTTCAATTGGATGATCTGACCGGTCCAGGTGCGATCAGTGATCTCGGTTTGCGCGTCACCTTGATAGTAGCGCGCAAGTTCGCAGCGGAGCTCTTCATCCGCAGTCTTCGCCGAGGCCAGACCGCGCCCCGCAGGCGCCGCCGTCTCGTCGGGGGCTTCCGTTAACGCCGGGCAGGCCTGCGCGAATTGGTTCGCGGTTTCTTCATCGGTCGTTTTCGAGTCCGGTTTCGCGGCCAAAGCGCCACGGATCAGGTGGGCCCAGGCTTGCGTCTCTTCGGCTTGCGTCCAGATGGCGAAGTCGGCTTCGTTCTCTAGGCATTCGCGCTCGGCTTTTCCGGCTTCGAACTGCGCGAGCATGAAGTCCAGGCGCGCCTGCGCCGTGGTCATGCCCGAGTGCGCGGGGATTTTGGTTTTCGTCTCGCAGAGGTAGGCGTTCTTTTCGAGTTCGCCGCGCTTGAGCGCGCCGAGTTTCACTTGGTGTCGGAGCTGCGTGAGTCCCGCGAAGGCGAAGACGAACAGCGACAGTCCGAAACCCCAGTACAGATTGCGGAAGAAACGCGACTCGAGCGCGTGGGGCGCTTCAAATTTCTGCTCTTTGCGGGTGATGACCCGGCTCTCGGCCAGACGGTCATGCCAAGGACGACGCTCGGGATGCGAAACGACTTCCAGGCAGGGAATCGCGAAACACAGAATTTCGAAGATTTGCGCGCAGGCGCGGGTGAAACTTTGGCCGAGCGTCAGGCGCCCGCCGTTCACGTGCACGACCTCCAAAAGGAAGACTTTCTTTCCGGGCGTCGCGCCCCACCGCCAAACGCAGAGAGTCTGCACGACGAGCACGAAAACGAGCGCCGTGAAAAGACCGAAACCGAAGAACATCAGGGCTTCGGTGGATCCGGGGCTCAGGCTTTGGTGATAGTGGAAGTCGCGCCAAAAGGGTTTGCCGATCAGGAGCGCGGCGGGCGACCACAAACAGAGGTCGAAGCCGAACGCGAGAAGGCGATCAACCAACGGAGCGCCACGCTCCGCGAGCGCGGCGGGATTCTTGAAATCGGTGCGGGAATCAGTGCTCATCAAGAGTCTTGTCGGACTCTTGATGTCTCGTTTGGAGTCGAGATTCGGGCTTTATTCGGCCGTCTGAATCGCGAGGCCCAGGAAGTGGCCTTCGCTATCGTATTTCATCTCGGCGCGACCGACCAGCTGTTGGTCCTGGCCGATGAGCTGCCAGCTTTGTTTGCCGTCAGCTTGGTAAGCCAGTTTCGCTTGAGCGTAATCGACTTTCATCAGCGAGCGGTACTTCATCAAGAAGGCCTGCGCGTCGCTCAAGTGGATCGGCTGATCGGTGATTTCCGCCGAATCGATGTATTCGATCTCGGTCACTTTGGTGTCATCGACCGATTGGATCGAACGGATGCGGTATTTGCCCGCGAGCGGACCGTAACGGAGGTCGTCCATCAAAGTCACTTTTTGCGAAACCGAAGCGGGCTGGCGATCGGTCTTCTCTTTACCCAGACGCTGCGCCAATTGATGTTCCCACTCGAGATCACGGAAGACATTCACGGGTTGCGCGCTCGCGATGGCGCGATTCAGGGCGTCCAAACGATCGGGACCCTGCATATTGGTCGTCACATAGTGAGGACGCTCTTGGCGCATCATCTGTTCGTTGGCGAACACCGCAACCAAGATCAACGAGAAGAGCGACAGCGAAAGGAACAGGCGTTGCCCTTCGAGCTTTTTAAGAGCCCAGGCACCTTTATTCTTTTCGACGTATGACGTTTTCTCAGTTTTCATTTTCATATCCTCGCTGGCGTTTTCCTTTAACAGAGCGAAGCCTGTGCCAGCCCCAAACTCTCTAAAACGCATCGGCCAAACACCCGCGCCACTTTTGCGCCCGACACCCGTTCACGGGTTCGACAGTGCCTCGACAACGCCTCAGATTGATTCACAATTCTTTCACCGCGCGCGGACGCTGTGCTACGAGATTCATTATCATCCTTCAGCACATTTTTTGATACGGGATCATTGTCGAGGTCGCCTATCTGGCTCAAACCCAATACGGATCAAGATCATTTAGACTTTTAGTGATCTAACTCAGATATTCCTGAAGCTTCGTAAAAAGGACATCTGCATCTTCAAATTTCTGGTGGAAGTTCAAATACATCTCAGCGTAGTCTAGGCGCTCCACTGTGTCTTCGACTTGGTTCTTACGCTTGCGGTAAGCTCGTCCCACTTTGGAATAGACAATGTGGAGGCTATCCGCTGGCCCCGGAAGATTCCTTAAGTCAAAAGTCTTGGGATCTACACCCAAGGCACCTCGAACTACGTGGTCTGTAAGCCTAGAATCTAACCTACCGAAGTGAGAGTGTTCAGCGATGAACCAAGCCTCAATTTCCATCACGCCTAAAATAAACACTGGTTCAACAGGCTTGGTTTTGATGCGAAACATCAAGCCTGTCCGAAGTTTAGGAATATCTACAAGAGAGAACTGCGGGAAAACATCTCTCACTCCAAAAATTAGTCCGTATCCCGATTTAACCAAGCTGTCGTAATTGTCACGAACGTCCGAGGCGACTCGATTATCAGCACCAGAGTCAAAAATGGAAACGAACACTTCCGCTTCAGAGTTTTCATACCGGCCGACAAATGATCGAACTCTAGGGCTCGCATCAGAACCACCGCTAAGTTTATAATTATTAATTTGAATTCTATTTTTTCCGGCGATCTCTATAAGCAATCGATGAAAAAATATCTGCTCAGTTTGGCCTTCTACGAAGATTGCAATCTTCTTCATTTGAAGGCCTACTCTTTGGAGCTTTCCCAAATGAAATCACTAGCTAGAAAATCGAAATTATTCAGGCCAGTAAATTTGAATTCGTCGAATTTCTCTTTGGAATTAGAGTAGTTGTACACATTGCAAATATGACCTTTACGATCAAGAACCGTCCATGACTCGAGGGGAACTTTGTTCATAACAAAACGATCATTCGATGCCATGATTAGCTGCATCGATGTGTTCGAGCATTTGGCTAGCAGCAGCTCGATTAGTTTACAAGATCGATCGAAATCCAGCCCCTCTCCGATGTCGTCAATGATTACGCAACTAGGCTGATAAGCAAAGTCAGAATAAACAAGTTGAATGACTAGTGAAAGCGCTCTGAACATACCGTTCGATATATGAGCTTGCTGTATCGGCTGCGGAAGATCTTTTTCTTTCACCCAGATCCAAGAAGGGCGGCCGCTTACTTCAGGGAAGTTGATTCCAGCCGGTGCATCAATACTAACATTCTCAAGTTCATATCCAAGTGAGTTAAACTCAGAAATTACACGATTCTTAAATACGTCTCCAAACTGAGTGACACCTGCTTGGAAAATTCCGACTACGCGTCTGGTATCCTTTGGAGCATCGAACTTGGAAATTACGCTAGGAGAGTCTCCTTGGCTAATAGCCACCAAATCTTTTCCTAGGTTTCCACTGAACTCAAAATAATAAAGCGATGCGCCCCATTGATGAAGAATTTCGAAGAAGGGATGGTTGATCTGATCACGTCTTCCAACGGCAGCTAATTGCGTTTCTGGCGCCTGGAAAGCAATCATCTTTCCTACGGTCTGCGAGAATACTTGACCGATACCGCCGGCGCCTCGGTCAAGAAGGACTGCCCCATTTTTAATGAACTTTTCAATGACGACAGCATTATTAACTATGCTCAAGATGTAACGATAGCTATCGCTGCCGTCTGAAAATTCAGCGTCGTAGTGACCTGAACTCCATTGGAGCTCAAGTTGTGCGCCCAGTAGTTTACCGAGCCCAGTAATTACATTGAGTGTTCTAGTCTTACCTTTGGCATTCTTTCCGACGACTAAGTTTACTTGTCCAAGGCTTAACCCTTGAAGCTCCCAAGCATAACCAGTACCCTCAAGTTCCGAATAGGACAGCGACTTTAGAAACATGCCGCTTTTTCTCCTTACGACTTACTTCGGTCAAATGTTTAAGTATATGATTCACAACGATTTCCTTGGGAACAACAAATAAAAACGCCCGGGATGTAAACCGGGCGTTTCCATACCCGAGCCGACTTTCGCCCGGGTTCTTAGTTTCAATAGAGGATCGGATTAAGCAGCGCGCTTCTTCCGAGCGACCGAGGGGTCGATCTGGTACTGCTTCACTTTGCGGTACAGAGTCGCGCGGCCGATGCCGAGGGCCTTTGCCGCTTCGGTGAGGTTTCCGCGGAATTGGAGGATCGCGTTTTCGATCGCTTTCGACTCCAGCTCTTCCATGGTTGCCACTTTACCGCTGTCCGAAGTGTTGGTCGAAGCCACACCGGGGAAGGGCAAGACATTCGAACGCTCGAGGGGATTCAGACCACCCGACAGCGAGGGAACGCCAGCGACCATTTGGTTGCGGAAAACGGGGTTTTCCAGACCTTCACGCCATTGGCCGGGCGAGTAGGTATAGCAAGTCATGCCTTGCGACGAGCAGAAAGTTTTAACGCGTTCGCCGCCATCCATCTCATCACTGATTACGTATACAATCGTACGGCCCATTCGGATATTTCCCCCTTCGGAAATTTTGTGGTTCAAAACAATAAGCCCGTCGGCTCACACTGAACCTATCGGCGCACCATTGTGAGAATTGAGAGCAAGCAAAAAATAAATTTTCCCGAAGTGAGACGCGAACTCTTGGTCAGCCGTCTAGAATTCAGACAGCAGGTTCAATAAAAACGTCTCATTCCCGAAGCTTGGGATGAGCTGAATGTGAGACGCCGAAGGGGGGAGAAGCCCCCCCTGAGACACCGAAACTGGACGATCGTTCGGTGAAATTTCGGTGAAAGCGGCGTACGCATAACCCATCCAGACCCCGACTCCCGCCCCGGCGAGCGTATCGCTGAACCAGTGTTTGTCGTCGGCAAGACGAGACAGCGCCACGCCGGACGCCACTATATAAGAGGGAACGCCCACCTTCCACCCGTACGCGAAGTGCAGCGACGACGCCGTCGCGAACGCGGTGGAGGTATGACCCGAAGGCCACGACTGCCGGTTCTGACTCGTGCCGGGACGTTTGCGCCCGGCGACCGTCTTCAGCGCGTAAGTCCACACGCCCGCCCCCGCCCAGGCTTTGAGGTGCGCCTCGCCGTTCGCGCGATCGAATTGATACTGCGTGAGCCCGATCAGCAACCCCGGCACCCCGGTCCCCAGCAGATCCCCGACATGGGAGGTGTCCGGATGCATGCGCTGGTGATTCACCCAAGCGTCGCGCACGCCCTCGTCGCCCTTGTAGGCAAGCCCGCTCACCGCGAACCCCGTCAGCACGATCTTCGCGGAGGTCGCATTGAAGCTGCGACCGAACCACTCCTCTTTCGTTTCGGGATATTTCGGAATGTAGTCGGTGTAAGCGGCGCCAGCCGGAAGCGCGATCGTCAGAGCGAGCGTCAGGACCGCGAGTCCCCGCCCCATTCGCGAAACGTCCGCGCCACGGACGAAGACGGACTTCCGAAGCGGAAGTAAATATCGGCGGCGGAGGAACTTCCGAAGGGGAAGAAAGAAGAGCGGGAGCGACATCTCCCCCACTCTCCAAATTTAGCGGGCCTGAGGCAAACAAAACTCGCAGACGCGGTGACCGATGGTCCCCCAAGACCCCGTAAAAACAAAAACGCCCCCGTCTCCGGAGGCGTCCTTTGCTTTCTCAAATCTCAGGCGGACCGCAAATTAACGACGACCCGACTTAATCTTGAGTTGCAGCTTCGAGATGAGGTGCACGGCCATCTTCTCTTGCACTTTGCACATCTTCAGCTCGTCCTTGCGGTACGAACGTTGGCTGGGCGTGAGGGTGCCGGTCTCGAGTTCCATTTCGTAATCGAGTTTCGAAGAGCGGATGCCTTCGAGCTCTTTGGTCTGTTGCTTGAAGAGCTTCGAAACCTGGCTCAAGGGGCCGACTTCGATCCACTCTTCTTTACCGCGGTACCAGCTGACCATACGGAGGAAGCGCGCTTTGTTTTTTGCCAGAGTGAACTTCGGATAACGGGCCTCTTCCAGATCGAGGATGTTCTCGATCTCGTCCAGGTTCACGTCGTCTTCGGTGTCTTCGAGCATCCCGCTGGCGGCGAGCTTCTCCATCTCCTCCAACGCGGCCTGCTCTTCGCGCATGGCTGCGTCGCGAGCTTCTTTGTCCAAATCGTCAGAGTCGTTGTCGACATTATCGAAGTTTTCAACGTCGGTGATCATGGTGGAACGGCCTCCCCGGCATGCAAACAATCGAAAGGAATTATCCCTTGGAATGGTCTGCCCTTATACTTCACAACAGTGTCTTAACACAAGAGGTCAAAGAACAAATTTTGGCGGTTCTTCTGAAATAAGTTCAGGACTTACGGGCTCCGGCGGCCCACCAATTCGAGATGATCGGCCGCCTTTTCGCTGCTGGCTTCAAAACAAAGGAAAAGCCCGGGATAGCTGTCCTCGATCTCGCGGACCTCTTTGTCGCTCAGAGCCAAGACCGCGATGCCGCCCAGCACGACGGGAATTTCGACCCGCGCGAGGTTCGGCAGATCACGGCGAAGATGCTCGAGATCCACGTAGCTGATGCCGAAAATCTGCGCCCCGGATTCTTGAAGCGCCTCGTTCAACGCCGTGAACGGCAGATCCACCCCGAAGTAGTGAACCGTGTAGCCGCGGTATTTCAGATGGCAGCCCACGAGCATCAGCCCGCCCTCGTGACGCTCCCCTTCGAGTGTCGCCAGCGCGAAGCTCGTCGCCTGCGTGGCGGGAAAATCGAGGGTCATGAATGCCCCAAGTTTCATGCGCAAAAACCCCGAAACGAAGTGCTCTTGCGCGACGGAAATCTGACCGCGCGACCAATCGTCGCCCAAACGGCGCAGCAGCTCTTCAAAGACCAGACTGAACATCTGTTGCGGAGCGAGCTTCGCCCCGAAAATCATCCAGTGCTGCGCGGTCGCCGCGATGTCGTAACGGAGGAGCGACTCGTAAACGAGGCGCACGCGGAACGTGACGTCGTCACTGGAGGTGACCGGCGCCGGCTCCTCGTCGACGTAGCCTTCGTACAGTTTCGTGAGATCTTGAAGTTGGCGCCCTTCGTTCTGCAGCCGCAGCGCGAGCTTCAAAAAGCTCACGTCTTTCTGCGCGTATAGCCGGTGCCCGCCCGCACTGCGCGCGGGCTGAGGGTATCCGTATCGTTTTTCCCAGTTTCGCAACGTCGCCGCCGGAAGGCCGGTCAACTTCGAAACGGTTTCGATCGAGAACTTCATCGCGGCAACTGTGACATGAAAATGAGGTGGCGGCTAGTTTCCCCGAGGAAACCTCACGGAGCCGCGCACTCTCCTGCTTTTTGACAGTCCATCATCGTGCGGCGCAGATCCATCAGATCTTCCAACCCCAGACGGAGTTCACGCTCGAAGCCGTGACGACGGCTGCCGCGCGGACCGATCAGAACGAAGTCCCGCAGATCGCTGAAGCGCGACATCTTGAAGTAGCGATGGTCTTGACGGACCCAGAGTCCTTGCGTGCGTTGGATGTGATCCATGAAACGCAGGCGTTGGGCGGCGCCTTTCGCCTGCGCGCGACCGGGTTCGGTCCAACACTTCACCTCACCGACGAGGATCACGGCATCCGAGAACTTCTCGGACACGACGACATCGAGTTCACCCAGAACTTGGTTCCCCAAGCCGTAAGCGAGATTCACGTCGACCTTATATTGTTGGCGCGGATACTCGGCTTCGAGTTCCAAACGAGCAACCTGTTCGCAGATCGCGCCGTCCACTTGGTAATTGACGGAGATGTTCCGTAAACGATTCACGTAGGCGTCCTGCCAGGCTGAATAAGCCCAAGCCTGACCACCCCACACGCTGACCAAGGCCAGCATGAAAAGTGCGTAGACCTTTCCCCCACGTTGAACGAGCCCCTGCTCTCGTTGCATCACGATCCCCCCGGAACGGATTTTTTGCGCTGTTTGCAAGGAGCTAGCAAGCGGCCCCGGGGGACGACAACCGGGACCTGGGGATCGGGTAAAGCTTGCCCAAAAGGGCTATTGGACGCGTTGCTTCTTCGACTGAGCGAGAACCTGTTCGAGGTTATGCCGCAGGCCCGGGTGCGTGGGCGCGCGCGCGACGGCCTCGCGGAACGAGTGAATCGCGTACTCCACGTCCCCCGCCTCGAACGCCAGAAGCCCCAAACCCGCAGGCCCCTCGAAGGCCCGCGGGAACTCCTGCGCGATCGCGCGATACAACAGAATCGCTTCGTCAGGGTGACCTTCACGCGCGAAGACCTCGGCGTTCCCGAGCGCTTCATCCAGCGTGGCGCCGACCGGGATCACCTCGGGAGGCACGAAGACGTAGGACCATCGGTCCGCGCGGTCCCAGGTTTTGGCGAGGCGTTCGAGCGGGACCCGCGCGTCGGCCTGATCACCGGTGTGCAGGAGCAGATCCGCGCCCGCGTAGCCCGTCACCAAAGCGTAGTGCCACACGGGATAAAACGAGAGGCCCAGATTCTGGAAGACGACGACCGGCATTCCGGCGTCGACCGCACGGTAAACCCCCGCCATATCGGGGATGCGGTAAGGGGCGAAGCCCAAACGCCGGGCCGCCGCGAGCAGATCGGTTTGAAAGCTCCCCTGCGCGCGCGGCGTGAAGGTCATCGCGGTGACGTCCTCTAAACGCACGCCGGCGTCGTAGTGCCGAAGCGCCATCGTCAACGTCGCGGGGCCGCAGTGGTCTTTCTCTTGAACGATGAGCGGGATCTCGAGGTGCGCATCCTCGGCGCGCGCCTCCCGGAACGCGTCCCGATCGGCCGCGGTCAGACCGCGACCGCTCGTGCAGGCCGTGAGCGCGAGGCTCAAAAATGCCAGCGAAAGAAACGTCCGGGAGGGCGCGTTCATCATCAAATCCGTTGCGCCACGAAGATGATGAGCAGAACCATCAAAACGACATACAAGATGTCGCCGCCGGCGCGCAGTTGGGTTTCACCCTTCAGCACGCTTTCGACTTCGCGATCGCTGAGATTCGCGATGCGGGCCGAAGCTTCGGCTTTCGAGATGCCCAGATCTGCAAGCAACGCCTGCGCGCGGGGATCTTCGAGGTTCTTACGGGCCTGCGCCGCGGGGCTTGCTCCTTGGGCGCGCAGTTCATTCAAGGTGAGAAGCCGGTCGGCGTTCCCCGCGTAAGTGATCGCGGGGCGGATCGAGACCAAACTTCCAATCATCAGTGCGGTCAGTAACATGCGTGTCATCGAGACACCTCCCTCGGGACTCTTCCTCAGCAATTTGGAGTCGCGCGGAATCGCTCCCTTTTTTGGTCGCCAAGCGCCGCCGCGGGGGTCTTTTTCCACAAAAAGGGGCCGGTGTCGTTCTGGCCACCGGACCGATGGCACCGCTGTTGCTCAATGGACTCGGCGTGGAGTCACAACGTCTCAAACGAAGGGGGAGGCAACATGGGGAAGTCATCGCTGGCAAATCTGGGTTTGGTTTTGGGTCTCATCGTCTCGGCCTCGGTCGCGCAAGCGCGCATCCAGATGCAGGGCTACCAGTCGCGGGGCGCGGGTTGCCCCGAAGGCTCGGTGCAAGTGATGTGGGCGCCCGACTACCGCTCGTTCACCATCCTCTACGACCGCTTGCTCTTGGAGGCCGGTCGCGGTCGCGGGGCCTCGGGTCAGATCAATTGTGAAGTCGAAATGCACCTGCAGAAACATCGTCTGCAAGGTTTCGCGGTGGAAGCGGTCGACTTCCGCGGTTTCGTGCAGCTCGATCCCGGTGTGCGCGCCCAACAAACCGTGAAAGTCTCGTCGGGTTCGACGAAAGAACTGCGCGCGATCTCGACGGACTTCGGAATGCAGCGCTGGCAAGGTCCCGCGAATCAGAACTACACGCTGTCCACCGTGCGGCCCGCGCGTCGTCCGGAAATTTTGAACTGCATCCCCTACCGCGAGAACACGCGTTTGGTCGTCCAAACCCGACTCGAGATCTCGAACGCCGGCGGCGGTCGCGGCGGGATGATGGCGGTCGACTCGGGCGACGGCCGGGTCATGCAGCGCTACCACGTCCGTTGGCAGAACTGCGTGGAAACCACGAAAGATTTGATCGAGGATATCATCGGCGCGATCCGCCGCCGTTAGATCTTGGCCGCGATCCGCCGTCGGTAAAGGCGCTCCTTCGGAGCTAACCCCGAAAGCGAAGTTCCCGCCCCGAGACTGGAAGCGTCTCGGATCAGGACTTCGCATGACGAAGTCTTCACTTTAGTCCTGAATTTTCCGATATATCCGTGGATGAATTCGCGGATTTTGGCGACCTTCTTCATTCTGTGCACGGCTCTCGGCTGCGGGAAGTCGGGTTTCAATTTGGATCTCGGTGAAGAGCCGAGCCAAGAGGAAACCCCGCCCGTCACGCGCGGGGCCTTTTCGCTCGGCGTGAATCTGTCGGGACTCGAGATCGGCGGTACAATCCCCGGCGTGCTCGACACCGACTACGCCGCGCCCACGACCGCGTCGCTCGATTACTACAAATCCCGCGGCCTGAAGCACATCCGCCTGCCGATCAACTGGGAACGTTTGCAACCCGGCGTGAACGGTCCACTCGATTCCGATTATTTGCAAATCATCGAAGACCTGGCCGACGCGGCCCGCACGCGCCAGATGTTTCTGCTGTTGGACGTGCACAACTCGGGGCGCCGGACCGAAGGCGTCATCGGCTCACCGGCGGTGCCGGTCACCGCGCTCGCCGATCTGTGGTTACGCGTGGCCGAGCACTTCGCCGATCACACGGGGATCGAAGGCTACGACCTGATGAACGAGCCCCACCATATCAGCGAGGCGACCTGGGTCACCGCCGCGCAGGCCGCGATCCTGGCCATCCGCACGGAAGACGACACCAAGAAAATCTACGTCGAAGGCGCGAACTGGGCCTCGAGCTGGAACTTCGAATCGACGAACCCGACGCTCCACACATTGAAAGATCCGAAAGAGAAGCTCGTCTTTTCGGCGCACTGTTATCTGGACCGCGACAACTCGGGCTCGCACTTCATCTGGGCGGACGAGGTCGCGGCCGGAAGCTCTTCACCCGTCGGTGCCGCGATGAATGAAGACATCGGTCTCGTGCGCCTGGCGAGCTTCGCGAACTGGCTCGAAAAGCACGGTTTCCAAGGCCACATCGGCGAGATCGGCACGGGTCACGAAAATCCCGCGTGGTTGACGGCGCTCGACCGCGCGCTGAATTTCGCGCGCGAGAAAAAACTCGAGGTCCACTACTGGGCCGGCGGCCCCCGCTGGGGCGATTACGGCTACAGCGTCGAGGCCGGCGTCAGCGGTCAAGCCGACGCCCGGCAGATGGCGGTCCTGACGAAGTACACCGAACCTAGCGTGTGGCCCACGCGCTATCTTTTGAGCGGACCTACGCGCGGGACCGGCGGCACGCCCAGCGCGGCCTTCACCGTCGAGTACCGCGGCCTTCTGAAAGCGAACGTCACCGTCACGCCGAACGACGGCGGTCAGGGCGGAGTCTTCACCCCCGCAACGCTGACCCTGACCCCCGGCTTCAATCCGTCGGGGAGCTTCACCTACACGCCGAACGGCGCGAAGACCCACTACATCACTTTGTCGAACAGCGGCGGCTGGACGAATCCCGCGCCGCACGCGTTCTCGAGCCAGGCCGATCTGTTCATGCTGACCTCGGTCGCGCCGACGAACATCTTCGCGCTCCGCAAGATCTACGCGCCCTACATCGGACCGCTGATCCGATTGGCGCGCGACGTGGATGGCGCGCAGATGGACTTCGGTTATACGACGAACGGCGAACTCGATCGCCAGGCGATCGTGGACTGGGCGGGCGGCGACACGGCCATCCTGCGCGTGATCCGTTGGTACGATCAAAGCCCCGCCGGCGCGCACATGCTGCCCGTCTATTCCAACACCGCGTTGGGATTTTCGTCCCCGCGCGACTATCCCTTGTTTCGCGTCAACGATGGCGACGGTCACCCCGTGATCATCTTCGACGCCAACCGCGCCGACTTCGAATCGAAACTGCAGAACGTGACCGGCCATTCGATCCTGGCGCGCGCGAACCACCGCGCGGGCGGACGACTATTGAGCGCGCAATTCGAAACCTATTTCAATTTTCTGGATGACGGCGGCAAATGGACGCTTTCGATGGATACGGTGAACGGCCCTTATGAAGAGCTCGACATGGGCGTCGTCGCCGATCAGTGGCACGACTACGCCGGAACGTTCCACGCCGGAACCGCGAACGGTTGGAAGAGCTTCGTCGACGGCGGCGCGCAAGCGACCGCGACCTCAATCAATACGTCGTTCTCGATGTCGTACGGGCTGAACACGTACAACGTCGGTTACTTCCGCTGGTGGGACGCGTCCCGCTGGTACGGGAAGGTGCGCGAGCTCGTGCTGTTCGACGGCGTGATCAGCGACACGCTCGTGCAGGATTTCCACCTCGATACGGACAGCTATTACGCGACGCCGTTGACGCCGCTGCCGGTCTCGACGAATCCGGTGATCATCCCGATGATGGGGCCCGTGATGCCGACCACCTACAAGGGCGTGAATCTTTCGGGTCTCGAATACAATTCCGTCAAAGGTTATCCCAACTACGACTACGCTCTTCCGAGCGCGGCCGAGATCGACTATTTCGCGGCGAAGGGTATGACGTTGATCCGTCTGCCTTTCGACTCGGATCGTCTGCAACCGCGTCGCTTCGGCGCACTGAACCCCGGCTTTTTGAAGGTCATCGACGATCTCGTGCAGCAGGCGCGGATGCGCGGGATGTGGGTGGTGCTGGACCCGCATACCTACGGTTATCTGAAAGATGACGACGGCACCGATCGCGTGATCGGGGTCGATCCGCTGATGCCCTCGGCGGCGTTGGCCGACTTCTGGTCGCGACTGGCCGGGGTCTACATCAACCAACCCAACGTCATCTTCGGCCTGATGAACGAACCGCACAACCAAACCGCGGCCCAGTGGAAAGCGGTGGCCGTCGATTCAATCAACGCGATTCGCGCGACCGGATCGACACATTTGATCTTGGTCCCTGGGACCTGGTGGAGCGGGGCGCACTCCTGGATCGCCTCGGGAAATGCCGCGGAATGGAGCGGCTTCAGCGATGTTAATTTCGCCTACGAAGTTCACCAGTACTTGGATTCGGACAGTTCGGGCACACACGCGGAGTGCCACCCCGGCGTTTCGGCCCGGCTGGACGACTTCATGACCTGGGTCAAAAACGAAAATGCGAAGGGTTTCCTGGGCGAGTTCGGCTGGAGTCAAGATGCCAGCTGCCCCGCCGAAGTCAGCGCTTTCATGACGAAACTCGGCGATACCGACGCTTGGATGGGGTGGAGTTACTGGACCGCCGGTCCGTGGATGGACAACTATATGTTTAGCGTCCAGCCGACCGGCCTGGGAACGGGCACGGTCGTCGACAAGCCGCCGCTCACCGTCTTGCAATCCAATCTCTAATTGGCGGCGCCCCTCTTTACGTGCTAGACTGTCTTTCGTGAGAACAAGACGTTTGCAATTCTCATATTCCCTCGGTTCGAACCGCGACTCTATTTGGGTCGGCGGTTGCTCACGCGTATCCTGACCAACCGCCCGCTCATTCACATCGTCTGAATTTTTAGCCCCTCGAACGGCCCCCTTTTTACGGAGACCTTTATGAACGCCTCGCTCACTTTGACCCGCACGGACTACGAACGCCTTTCGCATTTGATCCTTTCCGCTCCGGAAGAGATCGCCGAACTTCTGGAGGGCGAGCTCGCGCGCGCGAACGTCGTCGACGATACCCAGCTGCCGCTGAACGTCGTCGCGATGAATTCGGCCGTGCGCTACCGCGTGGTCGCGAACGGACAGGAAAATGAAATCACTTTGGTTTATCCCGCCGACGCCGACTCGGCCACCGGCCGCATTTCGGTGCTCGCGCCCATCGGGGCCGCGCTCATCGGGCTCAGCGTGGGGCAGAAAATAAAATGGCCGCTCCCGCAGGGCGGCCACAAAGAAATCGAAGTTTTGTCCGTACGCCGGGTCGACTAGGACCTAGCGCAGGATCCAGCAGCGAAGCGCGATCGTTTCTTTATAACCTTCTTCGCCGTTGATCTGCAGATAGCCTTTGAACGGAGCGGTCCGCGCGCCCAGATCCTTCGGCAGGACCGCGCGGAACCAATGCCACGCATCTTCCAAGGCCGCGAAACGATTGTGACCTTGGTAGCTTTTCGCGACGGGTTTGTAGTTGGGGTCCGCGGCGATATCGTACGTATCCGATTGGTAGGCGCCTTTCACGACGGCCTTCACCAAGCGCTCGTCCGATTCCACGTCAGCGGTGAAATAAACGTAGTCATTCGTGGGCGACGCGTTCCAACCTTCGACCTTTGCGAAGGACTTGCAGGACAGGACCGGCGCGGCATTCGCGACCGCGGCAAAAAGCGACATCAGGGCGACGAAGACGAATTTCATGGGAACCTCCAGATGCGCGCCTTTTCCGGGACGCGGCACTCCAGGTCAAGCGTGGAAATGCGGCGGCCATGCGTTGACGTCGATCTTGGCGGCATCCAAACTTAAAACCATGAATTTTGCGCTCATCGCCCTCGTTTTGACCGGTTCCCTGTTCGCCCAGACGCCGACCCCGCGGCCCGCGACCTTAAACGAACGCCTGAAACCCCTCGCCACCGTGCCGGCCGAGCGCAAATTCCCCACCCTTCTCGATCCGGTCACGGACGTCGTCATGACCTTGACCGGTTCGAATGCCGAGTCCATTCGCGGAGTCGCACGCGTGCTCGCGAAAAATGCGCCGACGGTGAAGCTGTGGGTCTTCTTTCCGGAAAGTTTTGACCCTTTGAATCCGAAACAAAAGCCGCGCGTGGCGAAGACGCTCGCGGATTTGCAAAAGGATCTGAAGAAAGAAGCGGCGGGAGTGCACGTCGAATACCAAACGCATCCGTATTTGCAGTACCCGAACCCCCAAGATCTCGGTCAGTTCTTCTGGTATCTGGAGCAGAAAACCTGGCGCACGGGTTTCGTGGATTTTCACCGCGGCGGGCGCGAGCTGAAAACCGAAATCTGGCCGCTCGAGAACGCGAAGATCTTCAAAGCCGAACTGCCCCTCGAAGAACCGCTGCTCTTGGTCGACCGATTGAAAACGAATTTCGGCGCCGAAATCCTGCGCCTGCCCGTCCCGGCCCGCGACTTTGGCGACGCGATCGCCGCGAATCATGGCGGGAACGCCGTCCTACTTCCCGGCAAGATCCTCGTCGTCGGCGCGAGCCTGGCCGAAGCTCCGCGCGCAATGCTCGCCCAGTGGACCGGCGCGCACGCGCTCACGGTGGCTACCCGCTTTTTGCAACAGCCGCTGCTGTCGCAGGCCTACGCGTTCGTGCCCGCGACCGGGCCTTGCGGTTACGCGCTGGTCGTCGCCTCGCCGCTCGAGGGATTGCAGGTTCGGCAGAAAGAGTCCTTCAAAAAGGGCGACCTCGATGAACGCATTCTAGAGACCGTTTTTTACTTCGCGAAGAACCCGAACCTGAACGCGGACGGCGTTTGGAAAGTCGAGGACTTCGAACTGACCCGCGCGCCCCGCACCTACCGCGAACGCGAGACCGGGGACGACTTCGTCGGCCAACCGCGCTTTTTCGACTTCGTGGTGCAAAAGACCTTGCAGGCCGAAGCCGAGATCCAAACCTCGGCGCGCGAGCTGCGGGCGGCGCTCAAGGCGCGCAAGCTCTGCGCGGATCTGCCCGTCCTGCGCGTGCCCGTGATCGCTTTCGTCGCCGACGAGAACGAATACTTCGACGGCGAAAACGGCGTCGGCGCCGACGGGCGCGCGCAGATGTTGAGCCCCACCACGAACCTCGTCTCGGTCGGCCCGGACGTTTTGATGGGCGATTTCCAGAATTCCCCCGAGCCCTACCGTAAAGAACTGCGTGAGCGCACGCAGAAGGCACTGGAAACCGGCGGGGTCCCGCGCGAGCGCCAACACTTTCTGCCGAGCGAGTTCTACAACGAAAGTCTGGGTTCGCTGGGCGGTGGTCTGCTTCTTCTGCGGCGACCGGCGGAAATCCCGACGGAAGCCCCGGCCCGTTCACAATAATTTCTCGGGTAAATGCCCCCGGCGTCCGATAAGAAGACATGCCGGAATCGGGATTTTTCGCTCGCCTCATCGGACTTAGCTTCGCGCTCGCCTTGATGGCGGGCCCGTTCCCGCTTGCCGTCGCGAAGAACCACTCTCCGCTTCCGGAAGTCATCATGCTCGAAGACGAGATCGAAGAGATCTTGCCGCCCGCGCCGAAACAAAAAGGCGCGCAGGCGAAACCCACGCCGACTCCCGACCCCATCGAAGAAGAAGATCAGGACGCCGAGGCGGCCGCAAGTCAAACGCCCGACCTCGATCGCATTCCGGTGCGCGAAGAGCCCGCGAAGGCCCCCGCCCGTCGCAGTGCGAGTGCGGTCGCCGCGCCCGCGGTGGTCCCCGCCGCGAAAACCGTCACGACGCCTCCGGTGAAGTCGGCCCCGCAGACCACCGCGAAGCCCGTAGCGGCGCCGAACGCGGAGTCCCCCGCACCGCAAGTCAAAGCTCCGCCACAGACGCAACCGAAGCCGGCCGTCACGACGAAGACTCCGCCCGTTGCGAAGCCCGCTCCCACCGCGAAGACGAAAGCCGCCGAGGCCGCGATCTTCGGCGCGACCGGCGATGCGCAACTTCCGCAAAAAGAGGCGACGGCTCCCGTCGAGACCGCGCCCGTCAAACCCGCGAACGTGGAAAGCATCGCGGTTCCGCCCGCGCCGGAAAAAAGCGTCGCCGCGCCGACGACGGAAACGACGGACGTCACCGAGGCCCCCTCCGTGGCGGCGCCTTCGGGAGGATTCTCCGTGAAGCCCAAAGCGGCCGACGCCGTCATTCGGCCCGCGGCCGCCGATGCCGCGCTCGATCCGCAGAGCGTGCGTGATCCACTCGCGCCGCCAGCTATGGACGAGATCGTCGTCGATCCCGCGAAAGTGCCGCGCGTCCTGCCCGAGAAAGCGGGAACCGCGAGCCCTCCGAAAAAAGCCGCCAAAGAGATCACGAAGAAAAAGCCGAAGTCCGCGATGGGTAAAAAACCCGCCGCGCGCAAAGCGGCTTCGACCGCGAAACGTGTTCCCGCAAAGAAAGCCAAAACCGGCGGCGTTTTCGAAAAAGCGCCCGCGGCGGCGCTCGACGACAATCCGGATGCGCCCTACCGCGACCCTTCGCTTGATCAAGAAGGTGAAGACGACGTCGAAGAGTACTCCGAGCCCGAACGCGAGCCCGCCGACGAAGGCGACGTGCGCACCTTCCGCGACACCATCAGCTCGGTCGTCGACTTCAATCAAAATTGGGAAGTGAACTTCGTGAAAAACGGCCGCTACCGCATCCGCGGTCAGCCGAACGAGATTTTCGATTACCAACAGAGCGGTCAGTATTTAGAGGTGCAGGTGCTTGAAAGCGAGCGCCGCATCCTCTCGATTCAACCGATCAAAGTGCGTTTCCGTCAGATCCGTTAGCCAGGGAGTCCTCGAACATGCGTCACCACCTGTTCTTTTCGATCCTCGCGCTCACGCCCGCGGTTTTCGCGGCGAACCCGATCGTACCCGTGACGGCAAGCGCGCCCGCCCCCGCCGCGAAACCCTGCTCGATCGAAGAACGCAAGACGAAGTCCGGCCTTTCTTACGTCCGCTTCACGGGACGTACGGGACTGCGTACGGATATCCTGTACGCGCCGCACATGGACCCGTCGATGCTCGCGGACCTGCAGACGTTGCTTTCGAACGAAATCAAGACGCCCGCGACCTTCAAGACCATCAAAGAGCTCGCGAACAAAGTGAAGTCCACCCACCGCGAGATCACCGCCGCGAAACGCCGCGAGCTCGCGTTGCTGGATGATCTGACCGAAGGCGAAAAAATCCGCTGGCTGGGCGTGGAGCTTCCCGAATCGGACGTGGCCGCGCTTCGCAAACACATCGTGCTTGAAAGAATCAAACTGGAAAAACTTTTGACCGACGCCGGCGTCAGCCTGCGCGACTCGGACGACATGGTTCTGCTCATCCACGACAGCGTCCAGTACTGGCTGACGGCGGCGCCCGACCGGATCAAGACCTACAATTTCATCGGCATCGAAAGCGAGAAAGAGCACGGCATCGCTTTACGGAGCGCCGAGAAGATTGAAAAGCTCAAACGCGCTTTGCAAGAGTACGACACGCAGATTCAGTCGGTCAGCCCCGAGGACTTGAAAAGCCTCGAAGAGGAGATCGGTCACATCCTGGGCGAAAAACGCTCGATCGCGCGTGAATCCGAGAAACGTATCGTGCAGCGCTTTCCCAGCAGTGAATCGCAGGGAATGGCGCAGTCGCAGATCCAAGCGGCGCGTGACCTCGTCCTCGCGTCCCGCCGTCGCGATCAGCTGATCGCCGAGCGTATCAACCACAACATCGCGGGCCACGGCATCTTGACCATGGGTCGCGCGCACAAGGACAGTCTGGCCGAGTTCCTCATCCAGACCTGTGAACGCCAGCCGGAAGCGAAAGCGCGGCTTTAGATCTTGATCACGAGGTCGTTCTTGATCTCGTCCGCATTTTCGCCCGTGCAGGGAAAATGTTTTCGCAGCACTTGACCGACTTTACGGATCGCGGTGGTGAATCCCTCGGGCAGACGGCCCGAACGCAGGTCATCGGCGAATTCGGCGGTCAGGGCCTCCCACTCGTCGGGACGCACGGCTTGCGCCACCGCCTCGTCACCCAACACGACCACCTTGCGCTCGTGCCAAGACACCATCAACAGCACGCCCGTGCGTTTTTTCGTATGACGTAAACGCACGTTCTCGAGTTCCACGATCGCGCGACCGTGCACGGCCGCCCGCAGATCCTCACGCGGGATCAAACGCCGTCGGAGCGACGGAAACGCGCGAAAGACGTAGGGCGGCAGCAGAATCGCGATCGCCACGAGGGCGATCTCGGCCAGCCAGAAGCTCCAGTGCCCGGGATCGATCAACGTCAGCGGTCCCGTCAGCAAAAGTAAAACGAGCGTGAGCGTCCATTCGGCGCTGCGACCGGGGGTCGATTGCGAGACGATCATGGGGACGATCTCGCCCCAGGTTCCCTCTTCGGCGCGGTGAACTTCGTCCGAGATCTTCAGAACGTCTTGAGCCGACAGACGGCCTTTCAGGAAATCACCAGTCACCGCTCGCCCCTCCTCCGGAAAATCCACCACCGCCGCCGGACCAACCTCCGCCCGAACCGCCACCCCAGCTGGAGCCTCCGCCACCGCCAGACCAACCGCCACCGGAGCCCAGATAATAGCCGCCGAGAAACGGCGCAAGTCCTCCACGACGACGGCGACCGCGGCCGAGGAAGCTCAGCAAAATGATCACCACGAGTATCATCAGATGAATGTACTGCGCGACCTGGTCGGACATCCCCTCATCGGTGGGTGCGGCCTCGACGAATTCGTCACCGGCCGCGGCCAAGATCCGCAAAGTCCCCTCGCGGATGCCGCCGGCGTAATTTCCGGATCGGAAAAACGGCGCCACCCGGTCAGCCAAAATGCGCTTCGCGGTCACGTCGGGAAGATCGCCTTCGAGGCCCTGTCCGACTTCGATGCGCATCTTGCGGTCGTTGATGGCGACCAGGAAAAGGGCGCCTTGATCGCCCTTCGCGGTGCCGAGCTTCCAGGCGTCGACGACCTTGAGCGCCGCTTGCTCGACGGGTTCGCCGCCGAGAGTGGGCACGATCAGAATTTGCAGTTGGATTTTTCCCGCGGCGTGCGCGTTGCGGATCAAAGCCTCGAGCTCGGACTTGGTGCCCGCATCAAGGACGCCCGCCATGTCCTGGACGGGTTCGCGTAAGGGCGGGACCGTGAACTGCGCTTCGGCGATCACCGCCGCGAACAGCAGCGCGACCAGAAGTCCCGCTTTGAACACGAGACCTCGCATCAGAATTTCACTTCCGGTGCTTTTTCATTTTGTTCTTTTTCCGCCGCCGAGACGTCCCATTGGGGCATCTTGTCGTGGTGGTAAAGAATCGAGTTCGTCCAGCTCGTCGGCGGAACGGTAATCAGATTGTTGAAGGCCTTGATGTCTTCGATCAAACGTTGGCGCGCGACGGTGATGCGGTTTTCGGTGCCCTCGAGCTGCGCTTGCAGATCGCGGAAATTCGCATCGGCCTTCAGATTCGGGTATTGCTCGGAAACGACCATCAAACGACCCAACGCCTGGGACAACTGCCCCTGAGCCGCCTGGAACTCGGCCAATTTTTCCGGCGTCACTTTCGAGGGATCGACGGTGACCGCCGTCGCTTTCGCGCGGGCTTCGGTCACTTGCGTGAGGGTCGCTTGCTCGTGGGAGGCGTAACCCTTCACCGTGTTCACAAGGTTCGGCACCAGATCGGCGCGGCGTTTATACTGATTCGTGACTTCGGCCAGCGCGGCTTCGGTTTGGTTTTTCGCGGTGGGGATGCTTTGCCAACCACAGCCAGCGAAGAAGAGCGCGGTGAAAGACAGTAGGAACAACGACGACAGCTTTTGCAGTTTCATGGTTCGACTCCTTTGATCAGGTCCCGTGCGCATTATGGGATTTGCGCGCGGAAACTCAATCTTTTTGCCCATGACTCTTGGCGCAACCCGGAGTAGTTTGAAGCGCATTCATGGAAAAAATCCAGTGGCGACATTTTGAAACCGAAGACCTGCTCTTCGTCGATAAACCCGACGGCATCGCCACGCACGCGCCCCATCCCGGGCTCGAGGGTTATATCGAAACCTGGCAGGAGCAACTTCGACACGAAGGCCGCCTGAGCGGCCGACCAGAGTCCGAAGGCCGCCTGAGCGACCGACCGGAGCCCGGCCTTTGGGTTTGCCACCGCTTGGACAAAACCACCTCGGGCGCCATGGTCTTCGCGAAAACCAAAGAGGCCGCGAACCGTTTGCGCCTGGATTTCGAAAATCGTCGTGTCGGGAAAACCTACTGGTTTTTGACCGATCGTCGCTCCGACCAAGAAGAACTCCTGATGGAAAGCGAGATCCGCAAGGAGGGCTCCGCTTTTGTGAGTGATCCCTCCTCTTCGTCACCCAATTCAAAAACCCGCTTCGCGCGCATCAAGCGCTCGCCCTTTTTTGAACTGTGGGCCGCCTACCCCGAATCCGGAAAACCCCACCAGATCCGTTTGCACGCACGGGATTTGGGGCTGCCGATTCTGGGCGACGGCCTTTACGGCGGTTCCAGCTTCGCGCGTCTGTGTCTCCACGCGGTCGAGCTGCGCGTTCCGGGCGCGCCCGTTTGGACCTGCCCGGCCCCGCGTTTGTTCGAACGCCTCGGCGTTCTGAAGGCGAACGAGATCGTCACCGCACTGTGCGCGATCGACCGGCGCTACCGTCAGTTCGATTTTCTGCGCGATCCCGAAATGTGTCTGCGGCTGATGGAGTTCGAAGCGCCGGGTTTACAGATGGACCTTTTGGGTTCCCAAGCCTGGCTGCAATGGTTCCGCGAGGCCGATCCGACCCCGCGCGAACTGGAACGCTGGGCGCTCGTCTCGCGCATCTTAGGTCGTCCGCTTTTGATCCAGAAGCGCTGGAACCGCGGCGAAAAGTCCGGTCCCGCGCCGAAGTGGCGCGACGAGAACTACCGCGACGTTTGGACCGCGCGCGAGAACGGCGTGACCTATGAGTTCCGCACGGACTCGGGCGAATCCCACGGCTTGTTCCTGGATCAACGCGCGAACCGCACGCGCGTGCGCGAAATCTCCGAGGGGAAAAGCGTTTTGAATCTCTTCGCGTATACGGGCGGCTTCGGCATCGCCGCCGCTTTGGGGGGCGCGACGTCGGTCACGACCGTCGACCTCAGCAAAGCCGCCATCGAGTGGAGTAAACGCAACTTCGCGCTGAACCCCGAAGCCGGCGCCGGAGACAACCAAGAGTTCTTCGCCGCGGACTGCTTCTTCTTCCTGGAGCGCGCGGCGAAACGTGACCGCCGCTGGGATTTGATCGTATGCGATCCGCCGATCTTCTCGCGCGGGGAACGCGTCTTCCGTTTAGAGAAGGACCTGCCGCTGCTCGTGAAGCTCTGCCGAAGTGTGCTCGCGAAAAACGGGACGCTCTTTTTTTCGACTCACTTCGAAGGCTGGGACTACGTCGATATCGAAAAGATCCTGCGGAAGAACTTTCCGTCGGTGAAAATCGAACGCGGACAGCTGGAGCGCGACGTGCCCCAGCCTCCCTGCACGCTCAAATCATTTTTTCTGAGGTTTTGAGGCCTTGCCGCTGGGCTTGCGCGGGGGCACGGCTTGTTTCGCCGCGGTTTTTTTCGCGGGCGCAGGCTTGGCCTGAGTCTGCTTCGCGGGTGTCGGCTTCGCCGGCACGGGTTTGGCCGCCGGTGCGGGCGCGCTGTGCGCCTGGGGCGTCGCCACCTGATGCTGTGGCGTAGCCACCACCCGCTTGGGCGGCATGGGCGACTTCATGGGCGTGAGTTTTTTCGGATAGTACTTCGTCATACCCGTCGCGGGACCGACCCGTTTCAGCTGAATTGAGGGACCGTCGCTCGCGAGTCCCCGCTGGACGCCGCCTTGACGCAGCTCCTGGGGGCTTTTCAGGATCAGGATACGGCTCGCGAGGCAGCCTTTGATCTGCCCTTGCAGCGAACGGAACTCTTTGGATTTGAGTTTCGCGTTCGGAATCTCGGGCATCTTGAACATTTCGGTGTAGGTCAGATAGCCCGAGCCCGCACGGTTTTTCACCGAGACCTCGATGTTCAGCCACGGCGATTGGATCTTGCACGACTCTTCGCCCGACATCACGAACTGACGGTTCTTGAACTCCACCTCGTAACGACGATCGGACGGGAAACCGAAATCGAAATCCGAAATCCACGTGTCGTTCACGTCGAGAAGCGCGCGCAGAAATCCCGAATAGCCCAGACGAAGACCGTCGCCCATGGGCGTGCGGTCGAAGACGTCCTCGAACGTCCCCAGCCCCCGCGCGCGATGTGCCCACGGACGCGAGATGCGTGGCGAGTGCGTATGGAACTCTTGGGATGTCGCCTTGATGTCGGGGAAGAAGGTCATCATCCAGCGGATCATGGGATTTTCGACGTTGTTCTCATCGCGGGCGAATTTGCTTTCGAGGCCCCAGGATTCGATCTCCAAGTCGCCGAGGAAACGCTGATTGTTCGTCGGCGTCATGACGAGTTTGTAGCGGAAACCGTTGTCGGTTTCTTTGTACGCGGGGATCCGGCGCATTTCGGGAGTGTCGCCCCACACGAGGGCCTTGCGGTTCGCGAGCGTATCGTCGGCCAGCGCGACCTCGTCTTGCGACGTGGGGTCCAGCCAATACTCCTGCTTGCCGATCTGCACGTGCACGATCTGGTGATTGAAGTAGTTGTTCGGATGCGTGTAGTAGAAGTCAGGCACCGGGATGCGGTCCGAGAACACCGACGCGAAGTTCGCTTTGTAACCGATGGTGCGCAGGATCTTCGTCGCCATCAGCGCGAAGTCCTTGCAGTCGCCGAACTGACTTTCGGAAATGGAAGCGATCGAGCGCGGAACCTGCCCCGAGTGACGGCCACGCCAGTCGCCCATGTAACGGATCTCATTGCCAAGCAGGCGGTTCAGCTCGCGCGCCTGATTGTGGAAGCCGCGCTGACGTTTCACCTTCAGCAGGATGCCGTTCAGGAGCGGGCTCAAAGGTTCGTTCAGACGGTCTTCGTATTTTTGCTTGAGCCCCGCGCCGATGTCCGCCCACTTCGCCGCCGTTGAAACGAAGAGCGTTGGGAAACGGGTCTGGCTCAAAACGCCGTAGGTTTCGTTCACGATGTAGTGGCTGATGGATTTTTTCAGGCGCGCTTCCATACCGTTCCCCTTGCGGGTGATCTCGAGCACGCCGTTGGGGTCGTTCTCCCAGAAAGAGATCGGGAGTTCGCTGTTCACCTTAAAGCGGAAGCCCTCCGCCGTGTGGTACTCCGAATCCAAGCGGTAAAGGTACGAGAAAAATCCCAGCACGGGCGCGACGGTCTCTTCGATCTCGTACTCCCAGCGGATGTTGGAGCCGACGTTCATCTTCGGGAAGGCGACCTCGATCGTGACGTAAGACGAAAAGCCCGCTTCTTCCGACACGGGCGTCGTCTGCACCATGTTCGACGGGACTTCGCTTTCCTCGTCGCCGTTCACGGTCCAGGCCTTGAAGCTGTTCAGGCGCATTTCGTTTTTGTCGAACGAGATCAGCCGCACTTTCGGCACCTGGCCGTCCTCGGTCTGGATCTTCTGCGCGCCTTTCACTTTGATTTTCGAACGGTGATCTTTGAAGACCGTGATCTCGGTCTCTTCGATGACACTAAGTCGCGGAATGAGCGAACGCGGTCCGACCGCGGCGGTCGCGGCGGCGCTGAACAGAAGCAGTGAAATCAGGCCCATCAGGCGCAGTGCCCGCGTCATTCCCGGCATAAGAGACTTTTCGGCATCTTCCGGAAAGAATTCAGGTATTTCGCGGCTTTTTCTCAATTGAAGGCGCGCTCCGCACCCGCCGTCTCAGAAAGGTACAGAAGGTACCACGTACCGCACGCGGTACATGGTACCGCGTGCGGTACGTGGTACCCCTAGTACACCCGGGAGAGGGGCATGGTGTAGGTGCCCGGGGAATAGCGGGCGAAGCGTTCTTCTTGAAGGCGTTTGTTTTCGGGGCCCGGGCCGGCTTTGGCGGCGTAGGGGTAGATGGCGATGCCGCCGCGAGGGGTGAACTCGCCGATGACTTCGAGGTAGTGGGGCTTCATCAGCGCGAAGAGGTCGTCGCAGATGGTTTGTACGCAGTCCTCGTGGAAGTCGCCGTGATTGCGGAAACTGAAGAGGTAGAGTTTCAGGCTCTTCGATTCGACCATTTTGTCGGCCGCGACGTAGTTGATGAAGAGGCGCGCGAAGTCGGGTTGGCCCGTCTTCGGACAGAGCGAGGTGAACTCGGTGCAGACCAGCGTCGTCCATGCGCGTGCGCCGGGATTTTTGTTCTGGAAGGCCTCAAGTAAGCCCGGATCGTAGGTCACGGGGTAGTTCGTCTCGGACTCGCCGAGTTTGAAATTTTTCAGCTCGGTCGAGCGGCTGACGGATTTCTTTTTCGGAGTGTTTTTCGGAGCGTTTTTCGCCATGTCCAAGTCCTTCGCGCGCTTACGCGCGCCACAGTTTCCGGGCCCCGCGCTTGCGCGTGCCGCTGCTTCCAGGCTGCGAGCTTACGCCCGCAGCTTTCCCTCATCGCGCAGGCGGAACAAAATGTCAGCCGCCGAGTCGAGCGTCCGTAAGGAGTACACGGCGCGCAGGATGTCCTGCTGCTCGGGGGAGAGGTCGCCCTGCCCGCCTCGGCGTTTCACGCGGTCTTGAACGACCTGGTAAAACGCCAAAGCCCCCGCCACCGAGATATTGAAACTCTGGACGAAGCCGAACATCGGCAGAATCACGCGGTCGTCGGCGAGCTCCGCCATCTCAGACGTGATCCCCTCTTTTTCGTTTCCGAGAACCAAAGCCGTGGGCTGAGTGAAGTCGATGGCCTCAATGGGTTTCGCATCCGCCGACAAATGCGTCGCCACGATCCGGTAGCCCTGGCCGCGCAGATGCTCGACGCAGGAACGCGTCGATTTCCATTTGCGGGTCTCGACCCATTTGTCGGCGCCGGCGGTCGTGCGCTGGCTCTCTTTGAACTTTTCGCCAAGCTCGATCATGTGGACCTGGTACAGGCCGAAGGCTTCGGCCGAGCGCAGAACCGCGCTGATGTTGCCCCGGTCGTAAAGATTTTCGAGAACCGGAATCACCGTCCCCGTCCGACCCTTGACGACATCGAACATCCGCCCCTGACGCTCGGGCGTCAGCAGCGGGAAGATGTGCGTGAGCACGTCACGGTGGTCGACGTGAAAGTCGCCCGTGACGTGGACCGCATCGGAAAACGGAAAGTGCGCGGAGCCCGAACTCATGTGAGGAGCGACGGATTCTTGCACAGATCGCGCGTGATGTTTTTCTGGTGAGCCTCGAGAGTCCCGCCGCCGATTTCCAGAAGTTTCGCGTCCCGCCACAGGCGCTCGACGACGTACTCGCCGACGTAACCGTAACCACCCAGCACCTGGATGCCGCGGTCGGCGACATTCTTCGCCATGGTTGTCGCGACGAGCTTCACGCCGTCGGAGTCCATGCGATTGCCTTCGCGGTTCAAATCCATCTTGCGCGCGGTCTCGTAAACGTAGGTCTTCGCCGCGCGGTACTCGGCGTAGGAGTCGGCGATGTAGCGCTGAATCTGACCGAAGCTCGCAAGCGGCTTACCGAAAGCGGCGCGCTCGTTCGCGTAACGGGTCATGATGTCGATCGAGCGGCGCGCGATCCCGATCGCCATCGCGGCCAGGGTCAAACGCTCGATCTCGAGGTTACGCATCATGTGCAGCATGGAGTCGCCTTCGTGGCCGATCAAGGCCGACGCGGGCACGCGGCAGTTGTCGAAGACGAGCTCGGCCGTGTTCGAGGCGCGCATCCCCAGCTTGTCGCGAATCTTTTGTCCCACTTGGTAGCCGGGATGGAATTTTTCGACCAGGAAGGTCGAGATCTGTGCGCGGCCATTTTTCTCGCCGGTTTTCGCGTAAACCAAAACCAAATCTGCCGCAGTTCCCTCTTCGTCGAGCGTTCCGTTCGTGATCCACATCTTGCGGCCGTTGATGACCCACGAGTCGCCGTCTTTTTTCGCGGTCGTCTCCATGCCCATGACGTCGGTGCCGATGTTGGGCTCGGACATCGCCATGGCACCGACCCACTCGCCCGAGCAGACTTTCGGCAGATACTTTTTCTTCTGCTCTTCGCTGCCGTTCACGGCCAGGTTGTTCACCATCAGCATCGAGTGCGCGAGGTACGCGAGACAGAAACCGGGATCCGAATACGAAAGCTCTTCGTGAACGATCGCCGCCGCGAGCGCGTCCTGACCGGCGCCGCCGTACTCTTCGGGAACGGTGATGCCCAAAAGTCCCAACTCGCCGAGCTTGCGGAACAGCGGCAGATTGAAACGCTCGGTGCGGTCATACTCGTGCGCCTGGGGCTCGACTTCCGAAGAGGTGAAGCTCTGGAGCGTTTCGCGGATCATCGCGTGCTCCGAGGTCGGATTGAACAGATCGAAGGTTTTCAGCTCCACGTTTTGGCTCATCGGCTACCCCTAACTACGTCGCGGCCTCCCGCCGACGCATTGATATTATGAGTCGGCAATCTGCACCGGCTCGAGAGTCCGATCAAGCATCGCTAACACGCCGCATGAGGGTGGACCGCGAGCGCGAATCCCTTCAAGATGGCGCCATGAATGCCGCCATCCTCGCCATCGGCACGGAGCTTTCCCTCGGACAAATCGTCAATCGCAATGCGAGCTGGCTCGCCGCCCGCTTACATGAGCTGGGCCTCTTCACGCCCTACCACCGCGTGGTGCCCGATGACCGGGCGATGATGGTCGCCGAGATGCGCGACCTCGCGGGCAAAGTCGAAGTGCTCGTCGTGACCGGCGGCTTAGGCCCCACGACGGATGATTTCACGCGCGACGCCATCGCCGAGTTTCTGGGACTGCCGCTCGAGTGGGACGAGGGCGCATGGACGTGGATTCAAGAGCGGCTCCAAGAACGCGGCGTCGCCGTCCGCGATTTTCAACGTCAGCAGTGCTACTTCCCGAAAGGCTACCGCCTTTTGCACAACGACCGCGGCACCGCCCACGGATTTCGTCTGGAGACGCCCGCGCACAACGGCCCCCTCCGTCACGTCATCGTGCTGCCCGGGCCGCCCGCGGAAGTCGAAAGCGCGTTCACGAATGGCGTGCGTCCGCTGCTTGAGCCTTTGAAAGCCACGCTCGATCCTCTCGAACTCCGCATCTGGGAATGCCTCGGCGTCGGTGAATCCGACGTCGCGGACCGAGCGGAAAAAGCCCTTGTCGGCTGCCCGTTCGAGAAGGCCTACCGCGTGCATCTCCCCTACGTGGAGTTCAAACTGCTGTATCCGTTTTCCAAACGCCGTGAGGCCGAGCCCTGGTGCGCGAAGGTCGACGTGGCCCTCGGAGAATGGGTCGCGCTTCGCGGGGGCGAAGACGCCGCCGAAAATCTGTTCGCCGCCATCGCGAAGCTCGCGCCCCAACGTCTGCTGCTTGTGGACCGCGCGACCGAGGGTCACTTCATGGGGAGAATCGCGACGGCGCTCAAAACCTCAGGCCTCGGCGACCGTATGAATCTTCTCAGCTCGAAAATCGCGCAGCGCGAAGGCGATCTGGAGCTGGAGGTCGTCTCCACCGATGGACTTCAAGCCGAAATTCATGTGAATTGGCAGGGACTCACGAAATCCTCACATGTCACGGCTCCGCAGAAAGCCGCTGCGCTCAGTGAGCGACGCAAGCAGTACTTCATGGAGTGCGCGCTGCTGTTCTGGGCCCGCGAAATCCGCAACTTTTAATCCGCCGCGCAAGAGCGATCGCCGCTTTCAAGCCCCCCGCCTGCATGGTAGCAACTGTCGGGAAACTGGAGGGGTTTTTGATTTCGTTTCGCGAGAACGGACTGCGATCTTTTTTGTGCCTGAGCCGACGTGAGGGCGATGCCGCCGCCACGGTCGAAGCCGCGCTTCAGAAGTCGCTCGCCGTCCCCCTTCAGGATTTCTACAACCGCCCGCGCAAGGAGTTCCGCGCGCAGCTCGTGCGCATCGGCTTTCGCTTGTTCGCGGACGCCGCCATCGAAGGCGAAGCCCGAGAAGACATCGCTGCGGCGTTGGATCTCGCTGCCGAAGCGATCGAGGCGCTCCATACGGGCTCGCTCATCGTCGACGACATCGAAGACCAAAGCGAATGGCGTCGGGGCGCGCCGACTTTGCATTTGCGCTACGGCATGCCCACCGCGCTGAACGCGGGGAACTGGCTTTACTTTCACGCCTTCCAGAAACTGAAGTCCATCATGTTCACGGGCGCGGACGCGACCGCGCGGAAACTTCTGCTGTATGACCTGACCGAAAACATCCTGCGCGAGGCCCACTGCGGACAGGCCATCGATGTCGGCACGGATATGGCCGAGCTGTCCCCCCGCGACTGCATCGAGATCAGCCGCGCGAGCCTCGAACTCAAAAGCGGCGCGCTCATGGCGCTCGCCCTGGGCCTGGGCGCCATCATCGCGGGTGTGAACGAGGACAAACTCAAACGCATCGTCGCGCGCGGACTCGACTTCGGGGTTTCGCTGCAGATGTTCGACGATCTGGGAAATGCCCGCGTGGATCAGCCGACGCCGAAACACCTTGAAGATCTACGCCTGCGCCGCCCCTCGTTTTTGTGGTGGCACTGCTCGGAAGAGATCAGTGACGAACTGCCCGCCTTCAACGAAGCGGTGGGTGCGCTCCCCTGCACGAAGCGTCTGGCCGACTTCTTCGATCGCACGGCGCTTCTGCAAACCGGATTTCAGCGCGCGCAGGATTTCCAGACGCGCGCGCTTTTGAACTTTGAAAACGAACTTCAACCTCAAGCCGAGGCTTTCCGAGAACTGAAAGCCGTCGCCGAAAGGGTCACCCATGCCTACAACCGCACGTAAAGCCGCCGTCATCGGGAGCGGATTCGGGGGCCTGGCCACCGCGATCCGCCTGCAAGCCGCCGGCATCCAAACCCGCATCTTCGAAAAACGTGATCTTCCCGGAGGCCGCGCCTACGTCTTTCACGACAAGGGCTTCACCTTCGACGCCGGCCCCACGGTCATCACCGCACCCGAGTGCCTGGAAGAGCTCTTCACGCTCACGGGTCGCGACATCAAGGACTATGTGGATCTGAAACCCGTCATGCCCTTTTACCGTTTGCTCTTCGACGACGGTTACGTCTTCGATTACTCGAACGACGACCAAGAGCTTTTCGGCCAAATCGCAAAAAAGAACAAAGCCGACGAAGCCGGTTACCGCCGCTTCCTCGAGTATTCCAAAGAGGTCTTCAACGAGGGCTATACGAAGCTCGCCGCCGTCCCCTTCCTCTCGTTGTGGGACATGGTGAAGGTCGCGCCCCAGCTCGTGAAGCTCGGCGCGCACAAAAGCGTCTATTCGACCGTCTCGCGCTTCATCAAAGACGAGCATCTGCGCCAGGCCTTCAGCTTCCACTCGCTGCTCGTGGGCGGAAATCCCTTTCAAACCTCTTCGATCTATACGTTGATCCATTTTCTGGAAAAAAACTGGGGCGTCTTTTTCCCCAAGGGCGGCACCGGCGCGCTCGTGCAGGCACTCGTGAAGTACTTCGAAGAGCTGGGTGGCACCATCGTCTACCAATCGGCGGTGGACGAGATCCTGACCCGCGACAACAAAGTCGTCGGCGTGCGCGCGGTGACGGGCGAAGTCTACGACTGCGACGTCGTGGTTTCCAACGGCGACATCTACCACACCTACAAGGATCTTTTGAAGGACAACACCCGCGCGCAGGCGAAGGCCCGTAGTCTGGATAAGAAGGCCTTCTCGATGAGCCTGTTCCTGATCTACTTCGGCACCAACAAGAAATTCCCGAAACTCAAACACCACAACGTCATGTTCGGCCCGCGCTACCGCGAGCTGCTCGACGATATCTTCAAAAAGGGCGAGCTGCCGGAAGACTTCTCTTTGTACGTGCACAATCCCACGCAGACCGATCCGTCCCTCGCGCCCGAGGGCTGCGAGACCTTCTACGTGCTCGCGCCCGTTTCCCATTTGGGGAAACTGGATTACGACTGGAAAAACGGCGCCGACGCTTACGCGGACAAGATCCTGACCTACCTCGAAGACAAATACATGCCGGGGCTCAAAGAGTCGATCGTGACGAAACGTTACTTCACGCCACTCGAGTTCCGTTCCGAGCTGAATTCGCACGTGGGCGCGGCCTTCTCGCTGGAGCCCCGCCTGACCCAAAGCGCTTTCTTCCGTCTGCACAACCGCGACGAGAAGATCAAAGGCCTGTACTTCGCGGGCGCGGGCACCCACCCCGGCGCGGGCGTTCCCGGCGTCGTGAACAGCGGCAAGGCGACCGCGGGTCTCGTGATTGAGGACTTGGCTTGATGGAGGTCTCTGCGCGCGAGGATCGGACTCCCGTCCTTGCGACGTCCACCGACCTGGTCGGTTTCAGTCGTGATCAGATTCAGAAGGGCTCGAAGAGCTTTTCTTTCGCCTCGTTCTTTTTCTCGAAGACCGAGCGCGAGGGCGCCTGGCTTTTGTATTCGTGGTGCCGGGCCTGCGATGACCGCATCGATCAAGCCCCCTCGGCGGAAGCGCAACTGCAAGCGCTGGCGGATCTCGAGCGCGACACCCGTCGGGCGGCGCGCGGCGACCAGACTTTGACCGATCCCGTTTTTCAGGGACTGGCCGTGGTCCTTCGCGAATTCCAGATTCCCGAAAAATACCCTCTCGATCTTCTGCGCGGCATGCGTATGGACGTCGAAGGACGTGAGTACCAAACGCTCGAAGAGCTTGAAGAGTACTGCTACTGCGTGGCGGGCGTCGTCGGCTTGATGATGTGCCACGTGATGGGCCTGAGCGATAGCCGCGCCCTTTCGAACGCGGTCGCCATGGGTTCGGCGATGCAGCTCACGAACATCTGCCGCGACGTCGAGGACGACCTGGCGCTCGGCCGCATCTATATCCCCACCAACTTTCTGCTGGAAGTGGGACTGACCCGCGCGAATTTCGCCACTCCCCTGGGCCGCGCGCGCTGGCCGGCTTTGACGGCGCGGCTTTTGGACGCAGCCGACGAGCGTTACCGCCACGGCGTCGCCGGGCTTCGCTATCTGTCCTTCCGCGCGGCGCTCGCCGTCGCCATCGCGGGTCGCGTTTACCGCCGTATCGGCGTGAAAGTCCGTGCGCGCGGCGCGCACGCATGGGAAAATCGGACCTACACTCGCCTTCCCGAAAAACTCGCGACCGCGCTGATCGCGACCGCAGATGTGGGACGGCGACTGTTCACGCGGCTCTGGCGCCCCTGGCGACCGGCGCGTATCGACCGGGTTTGGGGGCAAACATGATGTACGGATGGACGCTCAGCTCGTGGATGATTTTCGTCGCGACCTTCGTCGTCATGGAGTTCGTCGCCTGGGGCCTGCACAAATACGTCATGCACGGCTTTCTGTGGTGGCTGCATCGCGACCACCACGATCCCGCGCACACGGCGACCTTTCAGAAGAACGACGCCTTCGCGTTTTTCTTTTTCGCCCCGAGCTTTCTGTCGATCTTGTTCGGCGCGATCTATCTGAATCCGGATCTTTCGGCTTTCGGCTTCGGCATCATGGCCTATGGCGCGGCCTACTTCACGGTTCACGAGGTCATCATCCACCGTCGCCTCACCTGGTTCCGCTCGCGCGGCTTCTACATGAACGCGCTGGTCGCGGCCCACAAAAAGCATCACGCGAAACACGGCAAAGAGGACGGCGCCTACTTCGGGATGTTGATGATCCCGCCGGAAGAGATCGTGCGCGCCTTCCGACGCGCACGCGGGCGGACTCGCTCCACCACTTAACGGCAGTAGCCCAGAAGCTGGCACTGCTCAGTCTCGGCCTCGTTGAACTTCTCGAGTAAAGAGCGGGGATCGCCGTTGTCACGCAGTTGATTCAGATCCAATTTGAGTTTTCCCGTCGCATCGTACTGACTGGCGAAGGTCCCCATATCCGTCAGGTCGAGAATCCAGTCGCTCAGCCGCCCCAGAACGTAATTTCCGAACTGGAAGGCCTCGAACTCATTCGCCAGCGTCAGAAAGTCGCAAAACGAACGGATGTCCGTCGTTTGCGCCGTAAACGCCGCCCGGTAGGAGCGCGCCGCCGGCGATGAGGCCCACGCGGGCGAGAACGCGAGCTGCAGCTGCGCCGAATGCCGGGTTTCGTGAATCAACAGCGCGAGCGCGGCGGACTTTTCCATCTTCGCCAGCACATCGGGATTCAGGATGACCTTGCCCGCCCCGGGACTTTTCAAATCGAAATCAAAGTAGGCCGCGCGGCCCGGAATTCTCTGGGCGTCGAAGATCAACTCGGGGGCGGTGATCCCCATCAGGCGGACCTCCAAATCGAAGATCCGACGCAGATGCGGGAGCTGCTCGTCGAAGCTCAGCGTTTCCCAGGTCTTCAGAGCCTCCCGGAGCGTCGGATCGCCCGCGATGGCCGCAACGAGCGCGTCGCGCAGAAGCCGGGTCTCGTCCTCAAGGTTGCGCACGAAGGACTGCGCTTCGGGCTGAAGGACGAAGGCCTCCGGGTGACGACGCTGGACGGACTCGTTGGCGAAGAAAGGCGAGTCCGCCGCGAAGCTGGGCGTGGTCAGGGCAAAGAGAAAAACGAAAAGGACCTTTTTTAAACCGTGCATGAGAGAACTCCATTGAGATTTTGCCGTCCCCACGCCGCGGGATCGCGAAGGATCGCCCGCCCGACGGCCGCGAGGTTGACGTATTTTTCATTCAAGATGTGGTCGACGTAGTCGGCGCTTTCGATGCCGCCAACACCGATCACGGGAATCGAGACGTGCGCTTTCAAAAAAGCCGCATCATCCACGAGGTAACCTTCGGCCTCACGGTGTGCGGGACGTCTCCATCCCCCCAGTCCCGACGAGACATCGAGTAGATCGATGCCCAAAACCTCGAGCTGCCGCGCGACCCACGCCATCTCGACGGGTTCGAGGCCTCCCGGAAGATGATCCTGCGCGGGCAACCGCACAGCGAGCAAAAGACCGGGCACTTCACGCTTCAGACGAGCGACAAGATCCAGAAGGAGTCGGTTTCGTCCCTCGATGCCGCCGCCGTAGGCATCGTCACGCCGATTGGTGAGCGGCGAGAGCCATTGATTCAGACCGTAACCGTGGGCCGCGTGCAGCTCGACGATATCGAAGCCCGCGGCTTCGGCCCGACGTGCGGCCTCGAGAAACCAATCCGACCAGTTTTGGATGTCTTGCGCGTTCATCGGCGTCGGCGTCTCAAGTTCGCGCCCTTTCACGGGCACCGGAATCGCGCTCGGTCCCATCAAAGGATGTCCCGTCAAAGCGGAGGTCGTCTTGCCGCCCACATGCACGAGCTGCAAACCCGCGAGCGCGCCCGCCGCGTGCAGACTCTCGGCGATCCGCGTGAGGCCCGGCACCTGCGCGGAAGAATGCGCACCCAGCTGCCGCGGTTCGCCCTTTCCCGTGGGGTGCACGTAGCTGTACTCCACAAAGATCAGCCCCGCTCCCGCCTCCCCTAGTCGCGCGTAGTGCGCCCAGGTTTCGGGAGTCGCGAAGCCGTCCGCGTCCGCGGTTTGCGAGGCCATGGGCGGAATCACGATCCGATTCCGCGCAGTCTTTCCGTTTCTAAAATGCAGGGGCCGTAGCCGGGGCTGAGTCATCACGACGTCCTTTTCCTGACCATGGGTCTAAAGGGCGACGTGGTTTTAGAAAAGAAACAATTTCGAAATGGATGTTTCGATTTCGAAAACTATTGGAGTCTATTTCGGGATGTTGATGATCCCGCCGGAAGAGATCGCGCGGGCCGCTCTCAGGAATCGTCCCGGATGCGGATCCTGCTGCAAGAACCAGCCAAGCCCCGGGTTCGCACGTTAGCAATAAAGCCCACTCCTCATCCCACTCACGACCGGTGTATGTATATGACGTCCGAAGAAGAGGCGAAGCCGAAATCTCCGCTTAATTCGCGGAGATCCTCACCCATCCCTTTAAGAGACCCAAGATGACCACCGTCATACGCCGTCAATCGAACCCCTCACGCCGGATCGCAGAATCACAGAAGAAATAATTTGACCGAAAAATCGAGTCTCTTTCAGTACTGCGTTCATGAGCTCAAACTCTCTGAAGCGGTGACTTCGGCGTTCATCACGGTCTCTCGAAAAGCGGCGGTGATTCCCCCTCTGATGGAGGCGTTGGAAACCCAAGCCCTCACCGTCTCGAAAGCGGCGAAGATCACCTCGGCACTGGATATCCAGCACGTCGAAGAAACCAATGACGTCATCGAGTTCGCGTCCCAACACTCGACCGCCGAGACCGAGAAGTGGCTTCGGGAGAAGAAGGGGATCGAAACTGTCCACAACTTGAAGCTCGATTCGGCCACGATGGCGAAACTCAAGAAAGCGCCCACGCTCACCAAACAGAGTCTCACGCTTGAACAAACCCTCGCGTTGGTTCTGGATGAATACATCGACAGACACGACCCGCTCGAGAAAGCGAAGCGCCGTCAAAAACGGAAAGACACTGGATATCCAGTGCGGAAAACTCAGTCGAAAGACGGAAATATTTTGCCAACGGCGAAACCTCCCGCATCCGGCACCATCACGAAAACTCAGGTCGTACGGTCCGTCACGCGCCGACCCCTTCCAGCCCAGATCAAACACTTCGTGATCCAGCGGGACCAAAACCGCTGCACGTATGAGATCCGGCCCGGCCTTCGCTGCGCCCATACGAAAAATCTGGAAATTCATCACCGTACGCCCCTCCAGAACGGAGGAACCGACAACCCGGAAAATCTGGGCCTGCTGTGCTCGGCTCACCATCAAATGGCGCACCGGCACTGAACACGTCCCGCCGCCCTAGGTCTTCGCGAAAAACGGAAAATACAAATCCTCTTCGGGACTCATGCGCAAGGGCGAGTCGTCCTCGCCGTCGATAAACTCCGCGTCCACGCCTTCGATGGTGACGAGCGGTCGCCGCTCGCCGCCTTCGCCCATGACCAAAACCGCCGCCGCGGCCAGCGCGTCCGCGATATCTTGGTGGGTGAACTTCAGTTCGCGGCCGAAGACGTCCTTTTCACCGATGCAGTCGCGTGTCCCACGGAAACCCGCGTGCGCGAGCGAGATCCCCACGACGCCGCGACGAAGCGGGATCGTATGCGAATCGGTCAGCAGAATGCCGAAGTTCTTCAGTCCGTAGTGCGTGCAGAGTTCCGCGCGCAAACGTCGCGCGCTCGCCCACGGATCTTCGGGATACAAAATGTAGTCGCCCGTCGGGCTGTTGGATTCATCGATGCCCGCCGAGATCATCATGAGTCCGTGCTTCAACGTGAGCGTGCAGTTGTGCGCGAGCTCGGCCAGAATCCGATCGGCCTCGCGTTCGATGAGCGCCTTTTTCTCGATGGAGTCGCGCGCGACCAGACGGTTTTCGCCCAGACTCACGATCTTGGTCGTGACCGCCAGGATTTGCCCGTCCCGCGGGGGTTCCGCCGCCAACGCGTCGATAATGAACGCCGCCACCGAGTCCCCGGGTTGGAAAATTTTGGTTTGTCTCGGAATGAGAGAGAGCCGTCCCATTGTGGTTACCACCCGGTCAAGAGTCCTGATTAAACTCAAGTTCCTGTTAAACCAACCGAATTAGTAAAGGTCAAAGACATTGGGACCCCGGTTTGGGGGACCCCAAACCAGGGACGGAGTAGGCCTTGTCATCACAGAGCACCAAGGACGTAAAACATCCGCAAGCGGAAGCGGACACCATGGATCTGCTCGCGCAGTTCCAGCGGGGCGATGACGATCTTGTCGCGATCGACAAGGACGAGTTTTTGCCGGGCCTTCCGTTGCCCACCGATTTGTTCGTGCGCATGCCGACCGGCAAAGCCATCATGATCGCGAAACGTGGCGCCAAGAGCTCCTTACAAGATCTGCACGTCAGCCAAAGCAATACCGTCACGACCTTTTACGTACGGCGCGAGGATTACTACGCCGCCGTCGACCAGAACTTGAAAATCGTGAGCGTGCTCGTGCAGCGACGCGAGATCCCGATCTCGAAAAAGGCGGCCTTCGTCAAGACGGCGGCGCATTCGGTCTTCATCGAGCTCGATCACTTGGGCCTCAGCGAAAGCACGCTCGCCCACTCGCGCGCCGCCGTTCAGGCCGTCACGACCCTCGTGCAATCGCGCGAAGACTATTTAGAATTGGTCGAGTCGCTCAAACAGCTCCCGGGCAACATCATCAAAACGGCGGTCGCGGGCTCCGCGCTGTCGGTGGTCATCGCTAAAGAAATGGGATGGCAAAACGGCGCGAATCTCGAGAAGCTCGCGCTCTGCGCGTTCCTGCGTGATGTCGGCCTGAAGGAAATCCCGCCCGAGATTCTAGAAAAACCCCGCGCACGCATGACTCAAGACGAGCGCGCGATTTGGGAAACCCACTGCTTCCGCGGCGCGGAGATTCTGCGACAGCTTCCGGGAATGCCCTCCGAGGTGATCGCGACGGCCCTGGAGCATCATGAAAACGCCATCGGTCAGGGATTCCCTCGCCGCATTCGCGATATGAAGATGAATCCCTTCGCCAAGATCGTGGCGCTCGCGGATCTTTACATCGACCTGACGTTCCCCTCGCCGGGGAACGACGGGATGAGCATGCACGAAGCCATGCAGCACATCGAATTCGTGCTCGGCTCGCCTTACAACAAGGCCTGCATGGTGGCGCTCAAACGTTCTTTCAATATCCAGACTTCGAAGCCCGAAGAGGCCGAAGCCGCGGAAGAGACGATCCCCGAGAACACGAACCCGGGAAAGAAAATCGCCTAGTAGCCCGACCACTCCCAGTAGCCGTTCGAGTCCATCACCTCACCGCGATGGTTCACGGTGAAGTGGTTGCTCCAAGAGACGTCGGCGCCCGTATCCCAACCGGCGGCCCGCGCTTCTTCTTCGGTATCGAAGTGGGGTCCGTAGGATTCGGTGTCGTGCCCCGCGCCGTCCTGGAAAAGACCGAAACGAACGGCCAGCAGCTGTCCGTTCAAAAGATACACCGTTAAAGAGACCGAGGGTTCGCCGACGCTGGTGACGAATTCGCCGTCGACTTCGAACTCACCGATGGCTTCCGCATAGCCCTTTTTATAGAGCGCCACGGCTTTTTGAGCCTCGGCGGCGGTGAAGAGTTTTTCCTGACGTTCGTATTCACGATCCTTGATGACCACGTAACGGACCAGGCGGATTTCGCTTTGCGCGGCCTCGAACTCGGTTTCGCTCTGGCCATCGTCGCTTTCCCACTCTTCGATCACGTCGGGCAGTTCGCCGAGCAGATCTTTTTGCTCATCCGTGGACAGGGCCTCCCAGGCTTCGAACGTGAGCGGGGTCTTTTCCGCGGGCGTTTCTGTCGCCGACACTGTGCCCGTCACCGACAACACCGAAACTAAAGCCAACACCGCGAACAACTTGAGCTTCACGAAGACCTCCATGGGAATGCCTCCGGCCTACAAGGCCCGGCCCCCACACGCAAACTCCACCGCGCCTTCCGGCCCCCACCCTGTAAAAGAGCGAGTATTGCTTTAGCTGCAGCCAATAACAGTCCCGCAGTTGGGGCAGCGGAAGCAGCCGCCCGAAAGCTCCGTCTGCGTTCCGCACTCAAAACAACGCGGCATATCCAGCGGCAGCACGGGGCTGGCGGGTCGCCAACGCCCGGCGTCCTCGTCGGCCTTCACGCCAAGCGTCGCCTGTACGGGCGAGGCGTCGTTGGCTTCGAGGCGGTCGGCCACCTCTTCCTTCGCTTTCACGACGAGGGGTTGGAAGCCCTTCGATTGATCGCGATAAATCGCAACGGCCTTCAGTCCCAGATCCCAAGCACGACGGTAAAGGCGCTCGATCTCGGCAATGCTGGCCTCATGGGGAAGGTTCACGGTTTTCGAGATCGCGCCGCTGACGAAGGGCTGCACCGCCGCCATCATCTCGATGTGCGCATCGGGCGAGATCTCGAGCGCCGTGCGGAAGACCGCACGCTGTTGCGGAGTCAGCTCGGGGCAATCGCTGAGGCTTCCCTTCTCGTCCGCCCAAGCGAGCACGCGCACGATCCGATCCTCATCTAGATTCCAACGCCGAAGTGCCGCTTCGACCGAAGGACTCGTCAGACGAATCACACCCCCGCCCGCCAGATTTTTGAAACGCACGAGCGCGTATTCGGGTTCGATGCCCGTCGTTTCCGAATCCATGATGAAGCTGATCGTCCCCGTGGGCGCGATGACCGTCGCCTGAGCGTTACGGAATCCCGTCTTCGCGGCGAATTCCAAATTTCGGTCCCACACCGCGCGGGCTTCGGCTTTCAATTCCGCCGGCAGTCCCGCGGCGCCGATGCCGTTCACGGCTTGGCGATGGCGTTTCATCACACCGGCCATCTCGAGTTTATTTTTCTTCCAGCCCGCGAAAGGCCCGACGCCCTTCGCAACTTCGCCCGAGAGCTCATAGGCATATCCGGTCAAGAGCGCGGTCAAAACTGCGCCCCAGTGACGAGCCTCGGGCGCATCGTAGGCGATCCCCCGACGCATCAAGAAGGCACCGAAGCCGGTGAAGCCCAAACCGAGCGTACGGTAGTCGTGACTGTTCTGCGCGATCCCTTCGGTCGGGTAACTTGCGAGGTCGACCAAAATCTCCTGCGCGAGAAAGAAACAGCGCGCGGCCGCGCGGAACGACGCGAGGTCGAAGTTCAAATCCTCGTCGACGAATTTCAGAAGATTCAGACTCGCCAGATTGCAGGCCGAATCATCAATGAACAGATATTCGCTACAGGGATTGGAACCACGAATGGGCGCGGTCTTCCCGCAGGTATGCCATTTGTTGATGATGTCGTGGAATTGCAGCCCCGGATCCGCGCACTCCCAGGCCGCGGTCGCAATCCGCGTCCACAGCTCGCGCGCTTTCACTTCGCGCACGGCTTTGCCGCTCAGCCGGTCGCGCAGTTTCCAAACACCGTCTTTCTCCACCGCCTTCATGAAAGCGTCGGTCACGCGCACGGAGTTGTTGGAGTTCTGCCCCGAGACCGTGCGGTAGGCCTCGCCTTCGAAGTGCGCGTCGTAGCCCGCCTGAATCAAGGCCTTCGCTTTTTTCTCTTCGCGCGCTTTCCAGTCGATGAACTCCTCGATCTCGGGGTGATCGACGTCCAGAATCACCATCTTCGCCGCGCGCCGGGTGGTCCCGCCGGATTTCACCGAACCCGCGCTGCGATCAAGGACCTCCAGGAAACTCAAGACGCCCGAACTGGTCCCGCCGCCCGCGAGTTTTTCGAAACGCGAACGCAGATGCGAGAAGTTGGTGCCGCTCCCGCTACCGAACTTGAAGATGCGGGCCTCGTTGCGAACGAGATCGAAAATGGAGTCGAGATTGTCGTCCACCTTTTGAATGAAACACGCCGACACCTGCGGTCGCTCCAAGGCCTCTTGCGAAAGACGCACATCCCGCGTTTTGAAATCCCAGATGTACGAGCGACTATCCGAGGTCAGCCCGTAGCGGTGATGCAGACCCGCATTGAACCAGACGGGCGAATTGAAGCTTCCGCGTTGGTGATACAACAGCCACTCCAGATCCTGGCGGAAGGCGCGCGCCGAAGCGGGGTCCTTGAAGTAGCCCCGCGCTTTGGCGAAGCTCTCGATGGATTCGGTCACGCGGGTGACCATGTCCTCGACCGAGTTTTCCGAGCCCTTCCCGTCGCCGAAGCCCTTGGGAACGCCCCTTTTCCGAAAATACTTCGAGGCGGCGATTTCCACGGCAAGAGGGCTCCAGAATGCCGGCGCGCGGGCCTTTTTCATGGCGAAATAGACCTCACCGCGGCTATTGCGCAGCTCGAGATCGCGTGTCTGCCACTTCAGGCTCGTGGCCACGCTTTTTTTCGGATCGCCCAGATAGAAATGCCGCGTATAGGAGAGTCCGTGTGTCTTCCGAAGTGTCTTCGCCATAGACGATCATTGTAGTCAATTTCAGGCGGGACGCCAGAGCTTGCGGTGCGTAGCGCAGAGGAGTAAAAACGTCCCATGTCCAAAGCGCTTTACTTCGATTACAACGCGACCACGCCGACCGACCCCCGCGTCGTCGAGGCCATGCTCCCCTACTTCACCGAACGTTTCGGGAACTCCATGTCCCTGGGCCACGAGTTCGGCTGGGCCGCCGACCGCGCCGTCGAGGACTGCCGCAAAAAGATCGCGGACCTCATGGGCGCCGCCAAAAACGAAATCACCTTCACCTCGGGCGCCACCGAATCGAACAACTGGGCGATCCAGGGCGTGCTCGAAGCCGTCTCTTCAGCTGAGCCCGGAGCAAAAGTCCATATCCTGTCGCTCCCGGTGGAGCACTCCTCGGTGCTGATGGCGCTCGAACACGCCCGCAAATTCTATAACGCCGAAATCGAGTTCCTGCCGCTCGCGAAAGACGGACAGCTCGATCCCCAAGAAGTCGAAAAGCGCATCCGTCCCGAAACGCGGCTCGTCTGCGTGATGTGGGTGCAAAACGAGATCGGTACGATCTACCCGATCCGCGCCATCGGCGAGATCTGCAAAGCCAAAAAAGTCTATCTGCTGTCGGACGCGACCCAGGCGATCGGGAAAGTTCCCGTCGATCTGCGCGACGTGCACGTCGACCTGATGTCGTTCTCGGCGCACAAACTCTACGGCCCCAAGGGCGTGGGTTTTCTGTATCATCGCAAACAGAACCCCCATGTGGAGTTGCTGCCGCTCATTCACGGCGGCGGGCACGAGCGCGGCGAACGCAGCGGTACGCTCAACGTGCCCGGCATCGTCGGGATGACAAAGTCCATCGAGCTGGGCCTGGAAGTCATGACGGTCGAGATGGAAAAACTGCGCGCCCTCAGAAACGAACTCTGCCTGCGCTTGCAGTCGATCTATCCCGACGCCATCGTGAACGGTCCGTCGTGCGAAAGCGATTTGCGCGCGCCCCACAACCTGAACATCAGCTTTCCGAAAAGCCTTGTGCCCGAACATATTCCGCTGCTTGCGTTCTCGCGGGGCTCGGCCTGTTACTCGGGAAAAACTTCTACCAGCCACGTTTTGAGCGCGCTGGGCCTTTCCGAAGAGGCCGCCCGCCGCACACTGCGTCTGAGCCTGGGGCGAATGACCGAGCCCGGAGATATCGAGCAAGCCATCAATATCATTCAGAAATTCATTAAATAGGCCGGGACTACCCACGACTCCCGGACAGTGGTAAACTAAAAAACATGATCCAGATCACTGAAACCGCCGCTCAAAAATTAAAAGCCCTCAAAGCCGAAGAGAAACGTCCCGCGGGGGACTTCCTGCGTGTGGAGGTCAAGAAGGGCGGCTGCTCGGGCCTGAGCTACAAAATGGCATTCGAGTCCGATGCGAAAGCCGGCGACAAGTTCTTCGAACTGGACGGAGAAAAAATCGCGGTCGATCCCCAGAGCTTCATGTACCTGATCGGCATGACCCTCGATTATTCGGGCGGTCTGAACGGTAAGGGCTTCGTGTTCAACAATCCGAACGCGACCAAGAACTGCGGCTGCGGCGCGAGCTTCAACGTTTAATCGCTGACTCGCCCGTCCCCGGCCCGCACAATGGCCTCATGGCCAAAAAGATCCTCTTGATTCAGGGACATCCCGATAACGAAAGCTTTTGCCACGCGCTGCACGCCGCTTACCGCGACGGCGCGCGCTCGGCGGGCGCCGAGGTCGAAGAGATCTTCGTCGCGAAACTTCAGTTCAATCCCAATCTCGCTCACGGCTACCGCGAACGCACCGAGCTTGAGCCCGACCTGCTCGAGGCCCAACGCAAAATCAAAAACGCCGATCACATCGTCGTCATCCATCCCGTGTGGTGGGGCGCGGCCCCGGCGCTCTTGAAAGGTTTCTTCGACCGCGTGCTGCTGCCGGGTTTCGCGTTCAAGAAACGCCCCGGCTCGCTGTTCTGGGATAAATACCTGACCGGAAAAACCGGGCGCCTGATCGCCACCATGGATCAGCCGCGCTGGTACTACTGGCTCGTGTACTGGGCGCCCAGTCACCGCGCGATCAAGAATCTGACGCTCGAGTTTTGCGGCATCCGCCCGGTCGGCGTCACGTCCATCGGACCGATTCGTAACTCCGAAACGGCCTTTCGCGAAAAGTGGATTTCGAAAGTGAAAGCGCTCGGCGCGAATTTACGTTAGCCGACGTCTTTCGAGGGCGCGCGAACCGGCGCCTTGTCCAAGAAGAACTTCATCACTTCCCACCCGATCAGGTGCGGAGAATTCAGCGGCGAGATGTGGCCCGCCCCCTGAGTCACGAAGAAATTCTCGCAGCCCATTTTGCGTGAAAGCTCCTCGTAAGCGTCAAAACGGATGAGCGGATCCTCGTCGTCACAGATGAAAAGCGTTTCGGGCGTCCAGTACTCGAGCTTGTTCGCCCAGATGTGCCAACGTTCGCTTTTGATGATCCACGCGAACCGGTGAATCAGATGCGCGATGAGTAGAAGCTTGCGCCCCTCGAGCGACTCCACGCGATCCAAAGCGGGCGCCTGATCGACGTTGCGGAAGATCTCGGCCGCGCGACGCAAGAAATTGCGTCCCCAGCCCGTGCGGAGCATGAAACCCAGAACGGCTTTGCGAACCGGCAGCGACAAAAAGATCTGGAGCGCGCGCCACTGAAAACTTGAAACCGGATGGGGCGGCATCGGATTGATGAGAACGACGCGCGCGATGAGCTCGGGATAACGGATCGCCAATCCCCAGCACAAAGCGCCGCCGTAACTTAAGCCCACCAGATGGACGGGTTTATCGAACTCCGGTGAACGCAGGAAACGCGCAAGCTCATCGATCTGCGCCGAGAAGCTGAAGGCCTCGCGCCCGAGGGTCAGATGCGTGAGATTCGGCACGACCACGCGGTAGTATTTCGCGAGTTGCGGGCGGAGCGGCTCCCAATGGGAGACCGAACCGGCGAAACCGTGCAGCAGGACGACCGTTTCGCCCTCGCCGTAACTGCGGTAATTGATTTTGGATTCGCCGCCCAAATCTTTACTCCCGATGAAGACGTTTCGTCGTCTTTCACGGGAGACGTAAGTCTAGAACGGAAAAAGGCGGCATGAACGCCGCCTTTTGAGACACGGATTAGGATTTCGGAGCGCCGCCACCGGGACCGCGGTTGCCACCGCCGCCACCACCACTGCCGCCGCTTCCTCCGCGACGACCACGACCACCCCGACGACGCCGGCGTTTCTGTCCGCCGCCCTCACCGGAAGCTCCTGGGCCGCCACCACCTGGACCCCGCGCCTGCTGCGGGCCGCCGCCGCGATGTTGTCCACCGCCGCCGCCGCCACGAGCCCCCCCCCGATTTGCGGAAGAGCCGCCGCGGTTCTGACCGCCTTGACGGGCGGGCGCCTCGGCGTCGCCGCCGTCCTCGCCCTCGTCGTCATAGTCCTCATCGTCCTCGTCATCGGCTTCGATTTGACGGCCGAGACGTTGGGTGATCGCTTCACTGGTATCGGCTTCGTCGCCGGCGTAGATGTCGCCGCCCGCATGGAGCGCGTCGATCACGCCCTCGTCCCCGCTGCCGTCCAGATCCGCAGAGTCGAGAGGTTCAGGATGCTCACTTCCCGCGACGAGTTCGTCGCCGGGGTGTTTCACCTGACGTCCCCGATCGTTCGCCGCGGCCCGATTTTCATTGCCCGCACCGCCGCCGCGACCGCGACGTCCGCCGCCCGCAGGTTCTGCCGGTAGCGATGGCTCTTGCAGCACCATCGTGCCCTGTACCGCTTTGGATTCGCGCGACTGCCCGGGGGGCGCGCGGTAACCACGCAGTTTTTTGGTCGTATTGTCGTCTTCTTTCAGGTGATCAGTGATATCGACCGAGATATCGCCGAAGCAGCGGATCTGGCAGGCCAAACGCCGCCCGTCGATGTAGTAGCTCGTCCCGATCAGCGAGAGTTCCGCTTTATTCGGCGGAATCACGTTCGCGTCGCCCGCCAGGATTTTGATCCGGCATTCGGCGCAGCTGGGAACCCCTTTGCACAGGCTCTTCAGCTCGACTTTGTTGTCGTGACAGAGCTGCAGCAAAGAGCGGTTGGAGTCGCCTTCGATTTCAAGGCCTACGGGGTGCAGACGGATTTTCATTCGACCACCACCTTCGCGTATTTCTTTTTCCCGGAGCGCAGGATGAACGAAGTCCCCGCCACCAGATCGATCATCTTTTTCGGATCTTCGACTTTCACTTGGTCGATTTCGACCGCGCGACCTTCAACGGCGCGTTTCGCCTCGCCGTTCGAGGCCGTCATTCCCAGCTGGGTCAAAAGCTGGCAGATGCCCATCGCGGGACCGGCCGCCACGCGCATCTCTTCGATTTGATCGGGAAGACCTTTTTCTTTGAAGATGCGATTGAATTCATCTTCCGCCGCTTGCGCGGCCGACTCCGAGTGGAAGCGCGCGACCAAAAATTTCGCGAGCGCCACCTTGATGTCGCGGGGGTGTTTCGCGCCCGACGCCATTTCGGCTTTCATCTTCTCGATCTCGGCGGGGGTCATCGTGGTCAGAAGTTCGTACCAACGGAACATGAGCGTGTCGGACACGCGCATGGTTTTCCCGAAGATGTCCTTCGGCGTATCGACGACCGAGATGTAGTTGTCCAAAGACTTCGACATCTTGTTCACGCCGTCGAGCCCTTCGAGGATCGGCACCGTGATCACGACCTGCTGCTCGGTTTGGCCGTAGGCCTTTTGCAGCTCGCGGCCGACCAGCAGATTGAATTTCTGATCGGTGCCGCCGAACTCGATGTCGGATTTCAAGTGCACGGAATCGTAGCCCTGACAAAGCGGGTACAAGAGTTCGTGCATCGAGATGGGCGTATTGGACTTGTAGCGTTTCGTGAAATCGTCGCGTTCGAGCATCCGCGCCACCGTGTACTGCGCGGTCAGCTTGATGAAGTCGACGGAGCTCATCCGGCCTAGCCAGTGCGAGTTGTAAACGATTTCGGTGCGCGCGGGATCGAGCACCTTGAAAATCTGCTCGGCGTAGGATTTTCCGTTTTGCGCGACCTCTTCCGCCGTGAGCGGCGGACGGGTTTCGTTTTTCCCCGTAGGATCGCCGATCATGCCGGTGAAGTCCCCGATCAGGAACTTCACCTGGTGACCGTACTCTTGGAACTGGCGGATCTTGTTCAAGACCACCGTATGTCCCAAGTGCAGATCGGGGCGCGTGGGATCCGCGCCGAGTTTCAGCTGCAAGGGCTTGCCGGATTTCAGCGAGCGGTCGACCTTGCGCAGAAGGTCCGGCTCGGAAATGAAGTCCACCGTCCCCGCCTTCAAGCGGGTGACTTGGTCGATGGCCTCCTGAGAGATTTTGACGTCGGCTTGGCTCATTAGCGGGCCATTTCGACCGAACGGGTTTCGCGGTAAACCGCGACCTTCACTTGACCGAGGTGGGGCATCTCGCGCTCGATCTTACGCACGATATCGCGCGAAAGCATTTGCGCCAGATCGTCGGTGACCTTCGAAGCCTCGACCAGCACGCGGACTTCGCGACCCGCCTGCACCGCGAAGGTGCGCAGCACGCCGTCGAAGGAGTTTCCGATGGATTCGAGTTCTTGCAGACGGTGGATGAAGTTGTCCATGCCGGGACGACGGGCGCCGGGACGGCCCACCGACATCTGGTAAGCGGCCGCCACGATGTGCGCGAGCGCCGAGTTCGCCGGTTCGTCCCCGCGGTGCGCGCGGATCGCGTGGCAAACCGCATCGGGCTCACCGTACTTTTTGCAGAAGTCCGCGCCGACCATCGCCGACGAGCCGTCCACCGTATGGTCGATCGCCATACCGATGTCGTGCAGAAGGCCCGCGCGTTTCGCGAGCTTCACGTTCACGCCGAGCTCGGCCGCCATCAGGCCCGACAGGTGGGCCACTTCGAGGGAATGCGAGAGCAGGTTCTGCGTGAAGCTGTGACGGAACTTCAAACTTCCGATCGCGCGCGTGATTTCGTTGTGCATTTGGCCCAGACCCAATTCGACGACGATCTTGTCGCCCTCTTCGCGCAGGTCCTTTTGCAGCTCGACTTTCACTTTTTCGACGACCTCTTCGATGCGCGCCGGGTGGACGCGGCCGTCTTCCAGAAGTTTGGTCAAAGTGCGACGGGCGAGCTCGCGGCGAACGGGATCAAAACCCGAGATGACGACCGCTTCGGGCGTATCGTCGACGATCAGATCGACCCCGCACATGGCTTCGAGCGTCCGGATGTTACGGCCTTCGCGACCGATGATCTTCCCCTTCATCTCTTCCGAGGGGAGTGCCATCACGCTGACCGTGCGCTCGGACGTGTACTCGCTGGCGAAACGCGACACCGCGACCGCGATGATACGTTTGGCTTTACGGTCGGCGTCTTTTTCGGCTTCGGCTTCGATTTCACTCAGACGTTTTGCGGCAGCGGCTTTCGCTTCGCCCTCCAGCGCCTGGACGATTTCACGTTTAGCTTCTTCGGGAGTCATGGTGGAGACGCGCGAGAGTTTTTCGCGAAGTTCTTGGTATTCGGCTTCGATTTTGACTTCGAGTTCTTCAATCCGCTTTTCGGTGATCTCGATCTTGGCGGTCTTGTCTTGCAGGGATTTCTCGAAGCGCTCGACGTCGTCGAGTTTGGCCTTGTGCTGATCGTCGAGCTCTTTCAGGCGACGTTCGAGCTGGCCTTCCTTCTGCTTCATCTGGCTTTTTTGCTTTTGGATGTCGGTTTCGACGTTCTTGCGCGCGCGGGCTTCGAAGTCTTTCGCTTTGGCTTTCGAATCGCGGTCGATTTTCTGCGCTTCGGACTTGGCGCGGTTGATGATGCGGTCCGCTTCCGCTTTGGCCGACTTCTTTTGCGTTTCGTCTTGCGCACGCTTGATCAAGAAAACGGCGGCCCCACCAATCAGCAGTCCGACGACCGCTGCTAAAACAAACTCCATGACTTTACTCCTCGTACCGGTCGCCCCCGCGACCCAACCCCCGCTTACGAAACCGGCCGTACGCCCTTTTCGCTCGCGATCCATTCCACCCGCTGATCCCAACTGTCTGCGGGCAAGCTCTCAAGAATCCGGCTGGAGTGAATGACCCCGACGCGGACTCCGGTAAAGGTCTCAAGGAAGCGGTCGTAAAACCCTTTCCCCCGTCCCAGCCGTTGCCCCGAATGATCGAAGGCGAGCGCCGGAATCAGTAGACCCTGGAGTTTTCCGTTCTCAATCACCGGGCAGTGCGCGGCCGGCTCGGGGCACAAAGGGCCCCGGACCAGATCGGCGTCGCCTTTCACTTCGCAGAACTCAAGGCTTGCGCCTTGGATGCGGGGAAAGACCCACTGCAGATGCTTGAGGTGCGGAAGTTTCGAAAGAAGCGGTGGCTCATCCTTTAACGGAATGAAGGCCCCCCAGGTGCCGCTCGCGTTTTGGCTCAGCCAATCCATGAGCGGACGTTCCCAATCTTCCGGCCAACTCGGGCCCGACACGGGATATGAGCTTTGAATCCGCCGCCGAAGCGCGGATTTATCGCTCATGAATTCACCGACGTCGTCGAAGCTCCTTTGGATGTTTTCGTCTGGTCGAGATCTTGGGCCAACTGACGGGCGCGGTTTTCGATTTGATCGATTTCTTTCAAGGCACGGCGTTTAAGGACCATGAGTTCTTCGGCGATATTGAGGGCGGCGAGAATTGCCGCGCTCTGGAGCGACCCGCTTTTGGTCGCCTTCATGGCCAATTGAATTTTTTGATCAACATAAGAAACCAGAGCTTTAACGCTCTCTTCGTCTTGCGACGAACGCAGGCGGAAGGGCATTCCTCCGATTGTGAAATCGTGGGCATCGGGAGCCGACTTTACAGTCGATGCACGTGTGCGGCCACTTTCGCGTCCTGACATGAGTCCAAACCTCAGTTAGCTACAATCTAAAACCAGAATCCAAACATCCAAATACCGCTCTAGGTTACTGAGAACTCTGCGAAAAGGCCACGTCTTTGTAAGGATGAACTGTGCAGAATCCTGACAGTCGCGGCCCGCACGGGCCAACGAGTACATTGCATGATGTCATCGCCGTCGCAACGAAGTCGGCTTGTGGGAGCTGGCTCTAAATTGAGGGGTTCTCTCATGTCTCTGAAATGGTATTCGCCCATCGCTTGGGCAACGCTGACGATTCTAGCGACTCTATTTATGCAGAGCAATGCAAATGCGGCTCTGTCGAAGTACATCCTCGTGCAAAACGTCGCGACCGAACGCTCGCGGGTCTACGAACGCTGCCAGAGCTCACCTTGCCGCCACAAGCTCATTTTTGAATCCGAGATGGTCGTCGGCCGTCAAGAGGGCGACTGGAACAATCCCAGCCGCTTCATCACTTGGCTTGGCCGCTACAAGCTCACCAAATGGGTGAAGTTCTACGAGGACAACGAACGTCACTATCCGTCGTGGTACCACCCTCAGTATCCGCAACTTCCCCGTCCGTCCTCGCGCGATCAGCTGTCCGCCACCATGTGGATGAGCCGCGACGCGCTTCCGAACGGACAAGGGAACGGCCGCGGCGCTTTCGGTTGGTATGCCGCGATGGTCGGCCCCAACGCGAACTCGCAGTGGATCCACGGAACCTACGGCTGGGGGATCGAGGGCGATCGCTACATCGAATACACCCGCAGCTTCTGGGTGAACCTGTTCGCCAATCCCCGCTCGGCGGGTTGCACGCGCTTTGAAAACCGCGCGGTCGCTTACCTGCGCCACATTTTGGGCGAAGGCACCGACGTCGTGCGGATCTACGCTCGCGAAACCTATCTGGACGAGACGCTCGCCGCTTACCGCGGCCGTCCCCAGGCGAAGAACTTCCCCTGGATCCTGACGACCGAAGGCGTGAAGCAAACCAACGCCGCGACCATCGAAGCGAACGCGGTTCGCGCCCGTGGCGTGAAAGCCTCGCAGGTGCTGGAGTCCGGCAACTACACCGTGGATATGGTGCCCACGGCGGTCGGTCTTTCCGGCGGCAATCGCTCCTCGGGAAGTTCGGGGAACACCTACGGCATTCCGCAGAACCTCTTTAACGGTTACTTCCTGGTGGACGCGGGGCTGACGTATGAGTATCGCCATCCGCGCGGACTCGCGGTGGGCGGCTTCGCCGATCGCGGACTTCCCGCCGATATGGAGTACAAAAAATGAGGATTCTTTTCGCGATCCCGCTCGTGATCCTGAGCGCTCAAGCCCGCGCGCAAGTCAGCTTCACCGCGGACGAAGTGCGCGTGCACCAAGAGCGCATCGAACTCATCACCGACACGGCGGCGAAGTGTTTGGACGCGACCTACGCGGAGCATGTGAGTTTCTTCCGCAAGTACGGCGTTTCGAAATTCTACGGCGATCGCCGCAAAGATTATGAAACGTCCGCGGGTCGCGCGGCGGCTTTGCGCGGTTACGGTTTGTCCGAGGCGAAGGTCGCCGAGATCCTGCCGCAAATGAAAAGCACGAGCTGCGTCGGCATGACCATGGACTGCCTGAAGAAGGGTTTTGCGGCCGCGGGACAATCCGCAACCTGGGACAAGATCTACGCGCACTTGAAGATCGACAACAAATTCTACGGCACCGATCTGCAGAAGATGCTGCGGGGTTTGGGCTGGCGGACCCTGTATTGGAATCCGCTGCCCGCGAAGAACGCCGTCTGGGACGTGGAAGATCTCGAGAAGAATCCGCCCTCGGCGCCGGGAAAATGGATGCCGGTGTGGGGCGGTCACGCTTATCGCTACAACGACGTGATGAAGAACGGCTCGTACTACAAAATCCCGATCGACGACCGCACGACGCTCGTGAACTTCGACGAAGCCGTGCCGCAGTCCTTCAAGCGGATCAACTTCTTCGTCGGTACCGCGCATGCGGGCTATCACGTTTTTCCGGGACGTTTGGGGCAGGTCATCGAGGCGCACTCGATGCGTGAGATCAGCTCTTACGACAATCTGGAGTACAGCGACTTCAATCCGCTCGCCACCGGCGGCGGACCGCGCTGGACACGCACGGAACGCTACCGGTCCGGGGTGATCGTCGTCCCGCCAGGACGCTAAAGTAGCCGGGGGCGCCTAGCCGCTGAGCGCTACTGCAGCTTGAGGCGGATCTTGTAGGTGGCCGTCGATTTACAGACGGTCATCGCGGTCGCTTCGGGCGCGCAGCGCGAGCTGCCGCAGTTCATGCTCAGGATCTGATTGTCCTTGTTCAGCTCTTTCACTTCTTTTTTCCAGTCGTCGCAGGCCTTTTTCCAGTTCGCTTTCGCGGCCTTGGTCAGCGGCGCGGCTTCGCCTTCGATTTCAACGCTGGAATCCAGAACTTCGTTTTGCACGGGCTGAGTCGCCTGGCCGGGACGAGTTCCGGGTTTATTTTTTTCGATGGTAATGGTGGTTGAAGAGCCTTCCTCGCCATCCAGCGGAAGGTCTTTGATGTTCGCGGATTGCGCGAAAGCTTGGGTCGCGATCAGGGACAGAACAACGAGGGTCAATTTCATCAGGTTCATGGTTCACCTCTTTTCGAGTGACTCCATTGTAGCCCACGCCCGCCCCCGTTTGCCTAGAGGATCTTTCCGCGGCAAGTCTGTAACACCCCGGAGCTTCGCTATAGCGGCTCCCCCACGGAGCGTGGCCCCAAAGCCACGCCTCGATCTGGTGGCCCGAAGCCACGGTTCTGGAAAAAAGCGTCAGCCACAGACTCGCTTAAGCGTCGTTGAGGATGCTGTCGATGAATTCACGGGAACTGAAGGCGCGCAGGTCCTGGACCTTTTCGCCGACGCCGATCAAACGGATCGGGATCTTCAGCTCGTTCGAAAGTCCGACGGCCACGCCGCCCTTCGCGGTGCCGTCCATCTTGGTCAAGATCACGCCCGTCAGTCCCAACGCCTGGTTGAACTCGCGCGCTTGATGAAGCGCGTTCTGACCGTTGTTCGCGTCGAGCACGATGAGCGTTTCATGGGGCGCCTCGGGAATGACCTTCGTCATCACGCGCTTCACTTTTTTGAGCTCATCCATCAGGTGCGCCTGGGTATGCAGGCGGCCCGCGGTGTCGATCAAAAGCACGTCGAACTCGCGCCCGTTCGCCTTCGCCACGGCGTCGAACGCGATGGCCGAGGGATCGGTGATCCCCTCGGGATGGAAGATCTCGACAAGTCCTTCGCCCGCCACCGACGCACCACTCGCGCGATCGGTCCAGACCTTCAGCTGCGCACCCGCGGCGGCACGGAAGGTGTCGCCCGCGGCGACGAGGACTTTTTTGCCCTGCGAGGCGAGCTGCGCCGCGATCTTGCCGATGCTCGTGGTCTTACCGGCGCCGTTCACGCCGACGATCATCCAGACGACGGGTTTCACGTCACTCTTCAGATGCGCGAGCGGATTGTCTTTGGGTTCGGGAATCTGCGCTTCGTCGAAGATCTTCGTGAACTCTTCGCGCAGCTTTGACTTCACGCTCTCGAGCCCCTGCTTCGAAGCGGGCGTGATCTCTTCCAAAAGCCGCTCGACCGTTTGCGGTCCGAGGTCGCTCGTGTACAGCACCTCTTCCAGATCCGACAGATCGAGCGGTGCGCCCGCGCCGAAAAGGCCTTTCACCCGGCCCCAGAAGTGGGACTTGGTTCCCGAAAGCGCATCACTCAACGGTTTCGCGGTTTCGACGGGGACTTCGACCGGCGGAGGTGCGGGCGTCGCCGCGACGGGCTCGGGCTCGGCGGGTTTTCCGACGGGGACAAGCTCGGGAGTGCGAGGCTCGGTGAAGTCGGGGCGCGCGGCGGCGGGAGCCAGCGCTTTCGGCGGCGGCGGCGAAGTTTTGCCTTTGGCTTTGATCCGAATGTAGGCGAGGAGCCCCAGAACAAGGAGTGCGGCGCTCAGGCCGATCAGCCCCCAGAAGGTCGTCGAGTTGGGATTATTTAAGAGTTCGTTCATTTCAGATCCTTCCGTACCGGCTTCTCGGGATAGGGGCAGTGCCGGCAGCCCGAACCGCAACAGCGTCCTTGCTTACGCAAAGCTAGCTCCGTCGCGACCCAATTTCCCGTTTCGGGATCCTGATAAAAATCCAGGCCTTGAGCCACGGCTTGACGGTGAAGCTCTTCCCATTCGGGTTTCATCGTCTTGGAGATAGAGGCCCCCGCCCCCGGGGTCAAACCCGAAAAAAGCTCCAAGCCTTCATTTCCCCCTGGGAATTTCGGACGTCGTGCCCTAAAAGCGGGCATCCCTCAACCTCTGCCCCTGGAGTGATCGATGCGTTTGTTCTGGTTCGCCGCCCTGACCTTCGTGAGCCTGTCTTCGACCGCTTTCGCGCAAAATTGCGATCAGCGCCGCGATCCCCACTCTTTCGCCTGCTCGGATGACGCCTTTCGCGGACGCGTCTTCCCGATGGTGCCCATGAGCGAGGGCCGCATGCAGGGCCGCTGGTCGCTCGTGACTTACGCCGACGTTCGCGGCACCCAAGGACCCGAGTTTCAGATGCGTACGAATCCGCAAAATCCCCGCATCCCCCTCGGCGTATTCAACAACTTCGACGGCACCCGCGCGGGCGGCATGACGTGGCAACGCGACCGCAGCGTGCTCGGAAACTTCGGCGCGGCCGGCAACAATCTCGGCGAGCAGGTGGGCCAAACGCACGTCTCGGACGAGTGGACTTCGCAGATCATCTTCCGCTCTTCACGCGAAACTCACTCGCTTCAGTGCCGCATCTTTGATCGCAACCGCATCGAACATCTGCAATGCCGCTGGCAGTCCTTGTCACGGAGTCAAAATCGCTTCATCCTGCGTGGGTACTTGGGCTTTCTGCGCGCACGCTAAGCCCAATTCCTTTGGGGGTTCGGCATGACGCAAAAACAGAAATCGATCTTCGCTATCGTGGCCGCGACCGTCGTGGCCGCCGCCTTGATCTGGGCGCTGTGGCCGAAGGCGCTGAGCCCCGCCCCGGGCGAAGGAGCGGACGAACTTCCCGCCGCGACGGTGGAAGGGGAAGTCGGCGATGAAACCCCGGTCGATCTTTCGGGGGACGCGACCATGAACGACATTCCCGCCCCGGTCGAAGGGGACAACGACGCGCCCGTGGGCGGCGCCAAACTCCCCGCCCCGAACTCCGCCGAACTTGTCCGTCTGCATGAAGAGGCGCTCGCGGGGAATCGCGAATCCCTCGAAGAGATCTGCAAATACGTGAGCGGTGCGGACATCTACGATCTGGGAGATTTCAAAGCTTCCGACGAGCTGACTTCGAGCTGCGGCGAATTCCGCCCCGAACCGGAGGAATAAAAAAACCGGAGGGGTTCGCCCTCCGGTTCGTCAAGATTCGACAATTCGAATTCGCGCTTATTCTTCCATGGTGTGAGCTTCGATCGTCTCACCCTGCATGGCGCGGTCTTCGAGGGGCCCGGTGACGGTCTCTTCGGGAGTCCCGACGTTTTCGTACTTGAAGGTGCTCGCGTTCACTTCGACGCCGTCACGGGTGACGAGCGACGCGCGAACCAGGGCCGAGTTGCCTTGGCCGACCTGTTTCACGAAGGCTTCTTTCGTCATCGTCGCTTCGTTCGCCTCGATGGGCTGGAAGTTCACGCTCAGACGTTTGCGCCAGCCGAGGGCGGGCATACGATCTTCAACCGCGAGCTCGGTCATGACTTGCAGACCGTCCATCGTCTCTTCCAGGCGGACGTCCGCCAGCACGGGAGTCGCGATGTTTTTGATCGTGCCGTCGTCACGCAGACGATTGAACTGACCCGAGCGGTAAGCCGCCAGTGTCGAAGACTCGTTGCGCTCCAGGTTTTCGAGCCACGAAACGTACTCACGGTAAGTCACGCAGCGAACGCCGGGCTTATTACACACGAACTGCGCGAATTCCTTCATCGCCACCCAGTACGCGCCACGGTTCCACTTCGAGAAGTGGTGACCGATGTGGATCGGACCACGACCGCCGAAGTAGTTGATTTTGAAGTAGTACTTATACGAGTCGAGCATCTGGTTCTTCAGGCGCAGATACTCCGCATCGCTCAGCTTTTCCGAGATCGACGCGCAAGCGGTCTGACGGCACATGAAGTTGTAGTCCATCGAGTAGGTCGTGCGGTTGGTGCCGGCGATCTTGATGGTTCCCAAAGGCATGTTCCAGATTCCCGTGGGGTGACGCTGCGGCCAGTAGGTGGGCTCGCTCGACTTCGAGGTGTCGTACTTGAAGCCGTTCGCTTTCAGCGCGGGCCACATTTCGGGAGTATGCGCGAGCAGCGGCGCGCGGAAGCCGATGATGTCCGACTTATCGAAATCGAAACCCTTGGGGTTCGCCGCCGAAGGCGACAGACCGTTCACGCGGAACAGGTTGAAGAAGATGTCGTTGAATTGTTTGAACTCCGACATCCACTCTTTCAAGCCCCAACGGCGACCGTACATGGGGTTCGACTTGTCGACGCCCGTCTGATCACAGTGCGAGTTCGCGTGCGAACCGATCTCGTGACCGCGTTTGTACGCGCGGTTGGTCAGATCGATACGGGGCACGACGGTGTCGCGGCTTTTCGACCAGCCGATGCAGCTCACGGGCTTGTTCAGGCCGGGAGTCTGGTAAGCGGATTTCTTCGCGGGATCCAGGTAGTACGGAGGATTTACGAAGTAGGTGAACTTGACGGTCGTTTTCTTGCCGTCGATGCCTTCGGTGGTGACCGTGTCGGCGAAGTCTTGCGACTCTTTCCAGAACTCATTCGAGAGCGATCCGTCGAACGCGAGAATCACGTATTGCGGGGGCGCTTCGATCGCCTGCGGTTTACGTTTGTCTTTTCCTTTCGCCGCCAGGGCCGAGCCTGCCGCGAGCGAAACGAAAAGTGCACCGGTGACAATTCTTGTCAGCTTCATCCTTCATTTCCTTCCGTTGAGATCCTGGGTGACCTCCAAATTCTAGATGGAGAAACCGTCAGGATCCAAAGCCATTTTATCGGCTCCGACGGAGGGCTGAACGAGTCCGGTTCCTCGAGTGAAGACTGTCAGGAACATGACAGTTTCGGGGGCCCGGCGGACATGGTAAATTGCCCCCCGGATGAAATGGATCTATCGTTTTCCCTATGCCCTTCTCGTGATCGCGCTTTTCGCGGCCTGCACCCCGGCGGGGGAGCGGAGTGGGCATATCGTTGTGAAGGAATCGCAAAGGATCTTCGGCGGCGACGAGGTCCAGGTCCAGTCCGGCAGCAGCCTGACCGTGGCGATGATCACCCTCGACGATGACATGGGCCAGAGCTTCGTCTGCACGGGAACTTTCATCTCGGCCCGCCTGCTGTTAACCGCCAGCCACTGCGTGACGACGAACAAGAGTCAGATGCGCGTGCTTTTCGGCGCAGCGCCCTTCGCGGGCACGGCGTTCGTGGACGTGCCGATCGCGGACGTTCACGTTTATCACGAGATCGTCGCGGACGGTTCCTCCGCCGAGACCGGCAAACGCCATGACCTGGCGTTGATCGAAATCCGCGGACTTCCCGACGGGGCCCGCACGGCGGAACTTCCCGAGTCGGCCCAGGGTCAAGATCTACAACTGAAGAATGACTCGCGCGCGGCCACGGCGGTGATCCAGTCGAGCCGTCAAACCCTTCTGCACGCACAGAACTTGGGTTTCGTGGCGCTCGGCTACGGTCGCCTGGATGGACTCGATTTGGGTGCGAGCGACACCGGGGGTTCCGGCGTGCTCCGGCGCGTGGATCTTTCCGCCGAAAACTACTCTGCGAAAGCGACGACCTTCACCGTTCTGCAAGAGACCGGGGAACGCGGCGTCTGCTTCGGCGACTCGGGTGGCCCGGCCCTGCTCGAGCGCACCACGGTCGACGGCGTTTCGGCCGTCGTGATGGGCGTCGCTTCGGGAGTCTTGGATCTTGAAGGCGCCGATCCGTACGCGCATGGCTACGACGCCTGCAAACAGCGCTCGATCTACATGAACGTCATCCCCTACCTGCCGTGGATCGAACGCATCCAGAAAAAGGTCGATCTACTTCGGCAAAATTCGGATACGACGGGTACGATTCAATAGTGCGCGGGCACCGTCTCAAAGCGCGACGTTCTCAGGCGCATTTAACCGGGGACGCTGGACCTCCGAAAAGACATCATGGCGAAGCGGCTTTGGACGGTGGGGGTTTTGGCCCTCCTGTCCGGCATTTATTTCGGCGCGCGGAGTCCCGATCTCGATGATCCGGGATCTTTCGAGGCCGTGAACATGGATCTCGGCGTGCGCCGTCACGTGCTCACGGCGGCGGAGCAGCGCGCGGACATCGAGTTCTTGCTGCGCGGGATGCAAGAGGTCTACGCGGGACGGAAGGTCGACCCCGTCTTGTTTGAAGCTTACGTGCGCAAAATGCGCGGCTTCCAGGCCGCGACCTTCGACGACATCACGGCCGAGCAGTTCTACTATTTGCTGCAATTTGAAATCGCCATGCTCGACGACGGTCACCTCCAGTTCGAATCCTGGTACAAACAGCGCGCGGCGAACGAAGCCCGCGCCCCCGCCGTGGGGCGCGACTACGCGAGCCGCGAGATTCACGACTCGCGCCTGGGTCCCGTGCACGTCTTCCGTATGCCGATGTTCAACCCTCCCGAATTCGAAGAGGCCGAGCGCATCGTGCAGATGGTGGAGGAAAGCCTGCCCCACGCCGGGGCTTTGATCTTCGATCTGCGCGGCAACATCGGGGGCTTCGGCTTCGTGCCGCTGCAGATCGCGGCGCGACTGTGGGGAAAGCCCTACCGCGCAGGCTCGATCATTCAGAATTTTCCGCAGCCCGTGCAAGAGGTCGGAAGCCTGGGCGGGCCTTACGTGCACGCGCTCATCAAGAACTCGGCGATTTCGGGCGGAACGCCCTACGGTCGCTACATCGAAAGACAAACGGGGCGCGGTTTCGTGGGCCGCGGGATGGATCGCCTCTTTGGTTGGTTTTCCGGAGGGGCCGCGGGCGAGGACGTGCTGAAGGAAAGATGGGCCGTCGACTCCATCGACATTCCGGAAACCCGCATCGAAGTGAATGACAAAGTGGTGGGGCACGAAGGGCTTTACGAAAAGGGTTTCACCAAACCCATTATCGTCATCGTGGACAAGGGCTGCGCCTCGGCCTGCGAGATGTTGCTCGAGAGTTTGGAAGAACACCCCTTCGCGACGACCTGGGGCGAGCGCACCATGGGCGCCGTGCAGTTCGGCTCGACGTGGACCCTCGTTCTGCCGAAGAGCCACCTGAGCATCTCGCTGCCGACGAGCTACACTCTCTACAAAGACGGCCGCAAACCCGATGTCACGGGTTATACGCCGGAATTCCCGCTCCCCCTCACCGAAGGCGACCCCGTGAAACACATCGAGGGCTTGATCAAGGCGGGCCGGCTCCCCGCCTCGCGGAGGTAGCCGGGGGCGCCTAGCCGCTGCCTTCTTGAAACGCAGCGCGTTTCAAGAAGGCAGCGGCTACTTTTCTACAGATCCTGCAGGTTGACGGAAACCATCGTCGAGACGCCGCGTTCTTGCATCGTCACGCCGTAGAGTTTCTTCGCCACTTCCATGGTGTGTTTGTTGTGCGTGACCACGATGATCTGCGAGCGTTTGGACATCTCGCGGACCAGGTCGTTGAAACGGAAGACGTTCGCGTCGTCAAGCGGCGCATCGACCTCATCCAACAGACAGTAGGGCGACGGCTTGACGAGGAAGATCGCGAAGACCAGCGAGACCGCGGTCAGCGCCTTCTCGCCACCCGAAAGCAGCGAGATGTTCTGCATCTTCTTGCCGGGAGGACGCGCGACGATCTCGATCCCTTGGTCGCCCTTTTCCAGGTCTTCCACGAGGGTCAGGTGCGCTTCCCCACCGCCGAAAAGGACGGGGAACACTTTGGTGAAACGTTCGTTCACGAGGTCGAAGGTCTCTTTGAAACGCTTCGAGCAGATGCGGTTGATCCGGTCGATCACGCGGCGGAGCTGCTCTTTCGACTCGGTGAGGTCCGCTTGCTGCTTCACGAGGAACTCGTAACGTTTCGAGTTTTCCTCATACTCTTCGATCGCGGACAGGTTCACTTCGCCGATCTTGCCGAGTTTTTCGCGCATCTCTTTGAGTTCCGCTTCGGCATTTTCAGTTTCCACCGGCGTCTCGAGGCGCTGCTCGTACATATCGGGTAGATTCAGCATATAACGTTCGCGGATTTGGTCGATCAGGTACTGCTCTTTGAGCTTCGCCTGTTCGAATTTCATCTGCGCTTCGTTCATGCGGGTCTGACGTTCGTTGCGCGCGCGGATCGACGAAGAAGAGGCCTCTTCGACTTCGCGGACGCGGGCGTATTCTTGCTCGTAGGCGTCGCGGCGCTGGGCCACTTCGGTCCGGAGTTCTTCGAGGGCGCTGACCGCGCGTTCGAATTCGATCTTCTTCTCTTCAAGCAGGAAGGTCGACTCAGTCGCAACCGTCGCGTTCTTTTCGGTTTCGTCGGACATGCGGCTCAGCTGCGTTTCCAGATCTTCGATCTGACGCTTCAGGGTCGCCACTTGGCGTTCGACGCCTTGGTACTCCTGCTGACGGCTGGCCGATTTGACTTTCAAATCGGTGACTTCGTTCTGCAGCCCATCGAAGCCCAAACGCGTCGAGGTCAGCTCTTCCTGCAGGGACTCGGTCTCGCTTTCGAGCGCTTCTTTTTTCAGACGCGTTTCGGTCAGCTGAGCGTCGATCTCGTTGATCTTGTTCTGCGTGTTCGTCAGCTGCTCGGTCGTATTCAGGACCTGGCGATCTTGACGGTTCACCGCGTGCTCGGCGTTTTGCAGTTCGGTCTCGGCGCGCTCCAGGTCTTTACGTAGACCCGCAACTTTGACCTCTTGCTCGACTTTACGTTTTTGCGCGCCTTCGAAGTCGTTCACGACGCCCTCGAGTTGCGCCTCGACTTTTTTCAGCGCCTGCTGCGCGAGCGCGAGTTTCCCCGACCACTCTTGTTTCTGCTCGGAGAGTTCTTTGATCTCGCGACGACGGCGCAGAACGCCCGAGTCCGCGCCTTCCGACGAACCGCCGGTCAGAACGCCCTCTTTGGTCAGCGTATCGCCGTCCATGGTGACGAAGGTCCATCCCGGATAGTTGGGACGCATATTGAGCGCGGTGCGGATCGAATCCACCACCGCCACGCCGTCCAGCAAATAACTGACGGCCGGACGGTATTCCTCCGACGCCTGCACGACGTCGCGCAGAAGGGCGCGGACGCCTTCTCCGGTGGGCGCTTCCGAGTGGGGCGCCGTCGCATGGGTTTCGTCCGACAAGAAGAAGCTCGAACGTCCCGACTGCTGGGTTTTCAGATAATCGACGGCTTCGAGCGCGGGCGCGCTCGTCGGCGACATCAGCATTTGCAGACGTGTGCCGAGCGCGGCTTCCATCGCCATCTCAAATTCGCCGGGAACTTCGACGACTTCCGAAACGGGCAGGAAGTTGACCGAACCGTCGGCCGTGACTTCCGCCTGCTTCGCTTTTTGCCAAAGCATGACGTTCTTCACGCCCTCTTCGAAACCTTCGAAGCTTTGCGCGAGGTTTTCCAGACCGTACAATTTCCCGGTCACTTCGTTCAGGCGGTCTTTGTATTCGTCGACTTGATCGCGTTTTTCGTTGATCGAAGCCTGCAGGATCTTTTTGTTCGCTTCAAACGACTCGACATCCGAGGCCAGATCCATCTGCAGCTGGCGCTCTTTATCGTAGTCGCCGGTGATGCGACCACGACGCTCTTCGAACTCGATCTTCTTCGCGCGCAGCTCTTCCAGAACCAAGCGTTCGTCACCCGCGCGCGACTCTTGGTCGGCGAGCTGGGTGTGCAGCGACTGGAGTTTCGCGTCGATGGCCGACACGCTCTGGCCAATCGCGAACAGCTCGCGACGTTTGATCGTAAGCTCTTCATCGACCGTGGCGATGCGGGACTGGGCCTCTTGGAAGGCTTCATTCTTCGCGGTGAATTCGGTCAGTAAGTTTTCGGCGTCCGCACGCAGCTCTTCGGCCTGCGCTTCGAACTGACCGAGGTCGCGGACGTAGAGTTCGTGACGGGCCTGCTGCTCTTGCAGAAGGCTTCCGGCCATCTGCTCGTTGCGGCGGGCTTGCTCGATCTCGAACTTCAGGGATTGGATTTCCAATTCCTGCTTTTGAACTGCGGATTGCTTTTCGAATTGGGTCGCTTGCAGCTCGTTGACCTTCTTCTCTTGCTCGACGAGCGAGAGCTTCAGGGTTTCCAGTTCCGATTGCAGGCGGCTGACTTCGGCTCCGCCCTCGGCTTCGAGCGCTTGCAGCTCTTGGAAGATGTTCTGCGCTTCGTCCGCGCCCGTTTTCAGATCGCGAAACTGCACCGACGAAACGTAAAGGTCCAAGCCTTCGATCTGGTTTTTCAGATTGCGGTAGCGCTCGGCGCGCTGAGCTTGTCTTTGCAGCGAATCGAGCTGGCGCTTGAGTTCCCCGATGATGTCCTGCAGACGGACCAAGTTCTGATCGGTCGACTGGATCTTACGCTGGGATTCTTTTTTGCGCGCTTTGAACTTGGTGATCCCCGCGGCCTCTTCGATGAGCATGCGGCGGTCTTCGGGTTTCGCGGTGATGATTTTGCCGATCATGCCCTGCTGGATGATCGAGAAACCTTTCGAGCCCGCTCCCGTATCCATGAAGATCTCTTGGACGTCTTTCAGGCGCGAGGGTTCTTTATTGATGAAGTATTCCGATTCGCCGCTGCGGTGCAGACGGCGGGTCACCATGATCTCGGTGAAACGCAGATACTTCGCGGGGAAAGGTCCGCCGTCGTTTTCGAGAGTCAGCGAAACTTCCGCGAGGCCCGAGGGCGCATAGCCTTCCGCTCCGGCGAAGATGACGTCGGTCATGGTCGAGCCGCGCAGGTCTTTCGCGGACATCTCACCCATCACCCAAACGAGGGCGTCGACGATATTGGATTTACCGCAGCCGTTCGGTCCGACGATCCCGGTGATGCCGGCGTCGAAGTGGATGACCGTGCGGTCTTTGAACGATTTGAAACCGATGAGCTCGATCTTTTTAATTCTCAAGGTTCATTCCCCAAGGCCGGAGTTCCGATGCGCGCGTTGGCGCACGGGTTCACTGGCAGTACTGATCCATCCTTGGAGTCTGATCCTCGTGCGCCGTCCGTGTCGCCCGAGCCCCTCACACCGGCGGCCGAAATCATTCGGAGCCCGGTGCGCTTTATCACTAACGATTCAGAGTGCTTGATGTAGATCCGGATTGCAGCCGTTCCCGCAAAAAATGCGGCGTGGCATACGCGCTTCGGACATCCTTGGACACTCTGGTTTTCAACTCTGTCTTGGAGTTTCTGGGACTGTCAATAGTGGATTTGACGTGGAGCCCTATCTCCCGCGGACGAGAGGCGAATCGCGATGTTTCTCGGCAGTCGCGAGGGGCCGACGAGAGGGGCCGCGTCATGAGTGCGGACGAGGTGGGCGCGGGGCTTGGGGGAGCACTGGATATCCAGTGTTGGGGTGCGTGGCGATTCGAAAATCGACTTCGTCACTTCCGAATCGGAAGTGACTTCGAAGGTTCAGACGTCCGCTTCAAAAACAGGGGCCGCGAATCAACCTCCGAGAAACGCCCTCAACTCACGGTCAAACTCTCGCCTCTGCTCCAGCCACGGAATATGCCCGCACTCCGTGAAAATCCGTAGCTCGGACGCCGGCATCGCAGCCGCGAGACGCTCGGCCTGCGCGACCGGCACAGAATCATTCGCACCCACCGCGATCCACATCGGTGTGGATGATTTTTTCTCCCACGAGAACCAGCCTTGCTGCGCCTCCCAGATCCAGCGGTTCACCTCGCGGTCGGGCGGCGGGTCTTGGAAATAGTCTTTCAGAAACTCCTCGCGAAGCGCGGGATTGTAGACCCAGGCTTTCACGCGCAGGCGCATGAGCTTCTCGTCGAAAAGATTCACGGCGTCGATGTCGCCGCGGTCGCGGGCCGCATTTCTTTGGGACTGATAGTCCGCCCACTCCCCTTTTTCGGCGTCGGTCAGCACCGACGTCAGATGCTCCGAGGTGGCGCGCTCCATCTCGGCGTCGAGCGGGCCCATATTCAGAAGCGCCGCGCGCGAGAATTTTTCCGGAAATTCGAGGCCAGCGTAAAGCGCGTACATCGCGCCCCAGGAATGGCCCACGAGCGCGGGCTTCTCGCCGGTCGCCCCGCAGGCGTGATCCGCCACTCGGATCAGGTCGTCAAAAAGCCGATCCATCGTGAACTCGGCCGGATTCCGACCGATGTCCGACGACGCCCCCGTTCCGCGCTGATCAAAGAGAACGCAGCGAAATTCTCCGAACAGCGGCTCGGCCATTCGCTTCATATAATGATGAGTGTCGCCGGGGCCACCGTGTAGAAAAATGACCGTCGGACCCCGCCCGACAATTTCAACACCCAAATGTCCACCACGGACCGGAATCAACTCCACTCGCTCCCCCTCGAAAACAAAAAGGCGGCCGAAGCCGCCTTTCGGGTACCACGTACCGCATGCGGTACGTGGTACCGCGCGCGGTACCTGCTACCTTCCAGAAAGTAGCAGGTACTTTCCGGAAAGTAGATGCTACCTCTGGTTCTGGATCGCCGCGCGGGCGGCGGCCAGGCGTGCGATCGGGACGCGGTACGGAGAGCAGCTCACGTAGTCGAGGCCGACTTTGTGGAAGAACTCGACGGATTCGGGATCGCCGCCGTGTTCGCCGCAGACGCCCGTTTTCAAACCGGGCTTCGCTTTGCGGCCGCCTTCGACGCCCGCCTTCACCAAGAGACCCACGCCGCCTTGGTCGATGCTGACGAAGGGGTCCTTCGGGAATATGCCTTGCGAGACGTAGGAGCCCAGGAAGCGGCCCGAGTCGTCACGCGATAAGCCCAGCGTTGTTTGCGTGAGGTCGTTCGTGCCGAACGAGAAGAAATCGGCGTGGTCCGCGATTTTCTCGGCGGTGAGCGCCGCGCGGGGAAGTTCGATCATGGTGCCGACCATATAATCCCACTTCGACTTACGTTCCGCCTTCACCGCTTCGACTTCGTCGACGACGAGTTTGCGCAAAACTTCCAGCTCGCGATCGGTCGCGATCAACGGAATCATGATCTCGGGAACCATGTCGGTCCCTGAGCCCAAGACCTCGCACACCGCTTCCGCGATCGCGCGGGCCTGCATGCGGTAGATCTCGGGATAAGTGACGGCCAGACGGCAGCCCCGGTGACCCAGCATGGGATTGAACTCATGGAGTTGCCCGATCTTCGCCCGCACGGTCGAAACATCCATCTTCACGCGCGCAGCGAACTCGGCCGTTTCTTTGTCGCCGTGGGGGACGAACTCGTGCAGCGGCGGATCCAGCAGACGAATCGTCACGGGATAACCCTTCATGATCTTGAACAGATCCGCGAAATCCGCGCGTTGCATCGGGAGCAGCTTCGCCAGCGCCTTTTCGCGGTCCTGGCGGTTGTCGGCGATGATCATCTCGCGAACGGCATCGATGCGGTCCGCACCGAAGAACATGTGCTCGGTCCGGCAAAGACCGATGCCTTCCGCGCCGAAATCGCGCGCGGTCTGCGCGTCCTTCGGCGTGTCGGCGTTGGTGCGGACCTTCAAGGTGCGTTTTTTATCCGCGATCTCCATGATGCGCGAGAACGCGCCCGAAAGTTCGGGCTGGATCGTTTTCACTTCGCCGAGGAAAACTTCACCCGTGCCGCCATCCAAAGTGATGACGTCCCCTTGCTTCAGCACGTAGCCGCGGGTTTTCAAAGTCTTCGCCTGATAGTCGACTTCGATCTCGCCGCAACCGGCGACGCAACATTTACCCATCCCGCGCGCGACGACCGCCGCGTGCGAGGTCATACCCCCGCGCGTGGTCAGAATCCCTTGCGCCGCGACCATCCCCGCGATGTCTTCCGGGCTGGTTTCAATGCGGACGAGGATGACTTTCAAGCCCTTCTCTTTCCACTCGACCGCCTCTTCCGACGAGAAAACGATCTGACCGAAAACGCCGCCCGGCGACGCCGGAAGACCTTTCGCCAGCTGCGTCTTCTGCGCTTTGGGATCCAGCGTGGGGTGCAGCAGTTGATCCAGCGAGGCGGGATCAATCCGCAAGACCGCTTCATCGGGAGTGATGAGCTTTTCGTCGATCATGTCACATGCGATCTGCAGCGCCGCTTTCGCCGTGCGCTTCCCATTCCGGGTTTGCAGCATCCACAGACGACCGCGCTCGATGGTGAACTCGATGTCCTGGATGTCGCGGTAATGCGATTCCAGCTTCATATAAATATCAACCAGCTGCTTGTAGGCCACCGGCATGATCTTTTCCATCTCTTGGATGGGATTCGGCGTGCGGATGCCCGCGACGACGTCTTCCCCTTGCGCGTTCACCAGGAACTCGCCGAAGAAACGTTTTTCGCCCGTCGAGGGATTGCGTGTGAACGCGACGCCCGTCGCGGAATCCTCGCCCATGTTTCCGAAGACCATGGACTGGATGTTGACGGCCGTTCCCCACGACGCGGGGATATCGTGCAGCTCACGGTAGGTGATCGCCCGGGGAGTCATCCACGAATGGAAAACCGCGCTGACCGCGCCCCAGAGCTGATCCCAAGGATCGGTCGGGAAAATCTGACCCGTCGTCGACTTGATCAGGGTTTTGAATTTACCGACGAGCGCTTTCAGGTCGTCCACCGAAAGGTCATTGTCTTCGTGCACGCCCTTTTCGGCTTTCAGATCTTCGAGCGTCACTTCGAGCAGCGACGAATTCATATTCATCACCACGTCCGAGTACATCTGCAGGAAGCGGCGGTACGAATCCCACGCGAAGCGCGGATTCCCCGAGATCTTCGCCAGACCTTCCACCGTTTGATCGTTCAAGCCCAAGTTCAAGATGGTGTCCATCATCCCGGGCATCGAAGCGCGCGCGCCCGAGCGTACGGAGACCAGCAAAGGATCCGCGGCGTCGCCGAACTTCTTGCCGATCTTCGATTCCACCCGCGCCATGGCGGTCTTCACGGCGGGACGAACCCACTCGGGAAGCTCTCCACCCGCGCCGTAGAAGTGCGTGCAGATCTCGGTCGAAATCGTGAAACCCGGAGGCACCGGGATTCCCAGCGCGGTCATCTCGGCCAGGTTCGCGCCTTTTCCGCCAAGGAGGTTCTTCATTCCGGCGTTGCCTTCGCTTTCACCGGCCGAAAAGAAATAAACGAATTTTTCAGGAGCTTTCATGGGGGTCGCGGTTTTTTCCATCTGCGGACCTTTCAAAAAGTAAAAAGCCCCGCCGAGTTTTGCGGGCGGGGCCGTTCGTTTCTAGAAATTCTTGATGCCGTTGCGAACGTATTCGTTCAGCTTCTCGATCGGCACACGGTCTTGCTTCATCGTATCGCGGTGACGGACCGTCACGCACTGGTCGTTCAAGGTATCGAAGTCGACGGTCGCGCAGTAGGGCGTTCCGACCTCGTCCTGACGACGGTAGCGTTTACCGATGGAGCCGCTCTCGTCATAGGTCGAATCGAACTCTTCCGCGAGCTGCGCGTAGAGCTTATCCGCCACCGACGTGAGCTCTTCTTTTTTCGAGAGCGGCAGGACCGCCACTTTCAAGGGCGCGATTTCGGGGTGCAGCCCCAGAACGATGCGGACGTCTTCGCCCTTTTCGTCGCGGGTCACTTCTTCACGGTACGCATCCACGAGGAACGCCAGGAACAGACGATCGCAACCGACCGCGGTCTCGATGACGTAGGGGATGAATTTTTCCTTCGAAGCTTCGTCGAAGTACTCGAGCGTTTTGCCCGAGAATTTCGTGTGCTGAGTCAGATCGAAGTCCGAACGATTGTGAATCCCTTCCAGCTCCGACCAGCCCATGGGGAAGAGGTACTGCACGTCGAACGCCGCTTTCGCGTAGTGCGCGAGTTCGTCTTTTCCGTGAGCTTCGAAACGCAGGTTCTCGAGTTTGAAGCCGTACTTTTTGTAGAAACCCATACGGAGTTCTTTCCAGGTCTCGAACCACTGCTCATCCGTTCCGGGTTTGACGAAGAATTGCATCTCCATCTGTTCGAATTCACGGGTGCGGAAAATGAAGTTTCCGGGAGTGATCTCGTTACGGAAGGACTTACCGATGGCCGCGATCCCGAACGGAATTTTATTCCGCGAGCTCTGCTGGCAGTTCAGGAAATTCACGAAGTGACCTTGCGCGGTTTCGGGACGCAGGTAAACGACCGAACCGGTGTCCTCGACGGGACCCATATGGGTCTTGAACATTAGGTTGAATTGACGGGGCTCGGACAGATTTTTCGAGCCGCAGTTCGGGCACTTCTTGTCTTTGAGGTAAGACTCGGTGTTGTCCGAACGGAAGCGGGTTTTACAGTCTTTGCAGTCGACCAAAGGATCCGAGAAACCGTCGACGTGTCCCGACGCCTTCCAGACCGTGGGGTGCATCAGGATGGACGCGTCCAGTCCGACGATGTCTTTCCGGCGGGTCATGGCGTTCCACCATGCGCGCTTCACGTTCAGCTTCATCAGCGAACCGAGCGGACCATAGTCCCAGCACGAACCTAGACCTCCGTAGATCTCTGAGCTCTGAAAGACGAACCCCCGGCGTTTGGACAGGGAAACGAGTGTGTTCAGATCAGGAAGTCGACGGATTTCGGGGCTTGAAACCGTGCCTTCGGCCATGCAGGTCCTCCTTGGGGATTTGGGTCTTGAATCTAGCTTCCCACCCCCCAATTTCGTCAATGAAAACAGGCCTTGTGGCGTTTCGACCCCGAGAGTTAAATGGAGGAAAGCCTATGAACAGACCGACCCTTCCTCGAAACGGCCTTCCCCGCGCACTAGTGCTGACCTTCAGTGCCTGTGTTTTGCTCGTTCTGATGCTGAGCGGCCCCATCGGTCACGGCCAATCCGCCCAACTGGCGGGCGCCCGCGACGCGAAACTCCGCGACGAAGAGGTCCGCGCGCAGATGATCGTGATCTCACGTCAACTGGGCGTGAACTGCCTGACTTGCCACGACAACGCGAACTTCGCCTCGGACAAGAAAAAGGAATTCAAGGTCTCCCGCGAACACATGAAGCTCGTGCAGGTCTTGATCGATGCGGGCATGAACGGTCGCGGAGCCAACCCCAAAGCGGACTGTTACCTCTGCCACCGCGGCCAGCTCAAACCCGACTTCAAAGAACCCCACGATCCCCTCACCATGGGGAAAATGAAAACTGAAAGCGCCTCCAGCGAGGCGCACTGATGCGCTTCGGGCTCGCACTCCTCTTGATCGTCGCAAGTCTCTCGGCGTGGGCCGGTGCCGGCAAACTCACCAACAGCGTCAAAACGAAAGTCACCGTCACCCCGCCGGAAACACCCGAACAAGTCGCGGGTCGCTGCGCACCGGTGAACTTGCGCTCCACCTTGGGGCCGGTTCGTAATCAAGACGACCTGTACTGGTGTTACGCCTTCACCGCCGCGGACATGGTCTCGCAAGCGCTCCGCCAAGAGAAATCGGGATTGGTCGGCCTGACTGCGGACGGCGTCTTGCGCGACGACGTCTCTGCACTTCACGTCACGGGTTCACATCAGCTGCGCAAACGCCAAAACCTGCTCGATCACCAGAAACAAGGGGGCAATATCGCCGAGGCCGCCCGCTCGGCCATCGCCCGCGGTCGTCTCTGTCGGGAGTCCGAACTGTCTTCGCAAGGCGGGACCCGAAATCCCGAGCTCGTCCGCCTGCAAGAGGCCAGTCAGCGCAGCCGTTCGGCGGAAAATCGCTCGCAGATGAACCAACGCTTATCCGAAGAGTTGATCCAATCCCGCTGTCGCGCGGCCGAGATGGACATGCAGGTCCTGTCCTTCGGTAGCGACACGCGCGCGAGCGAGTACGCCAGGAACGACAGCGTCAGCGAGAACCGCAAACTCCGGCAGGAAATGGACAAGGCTTTGAATCAAGGCCGCATGGCCGGCATCGGGTTCCGCTCGGCCTTCATGATGGATCGGCCCGGCCACCGCTACCACGCGGTGGGCATCATCGGCCGCAAGATGATCAACGGCAAATGCAACTACCTCGTGCGCGACTCTTACGGCCCCGGCTGCCGTAGCGACTACCATCCCGAATACCGTAAACGTTGCCAGAATGGGGAAACCTGGGTCGAAGAAGACGCGCTCGTCAAAAACATCGCGACCGTCAACTACATCCCCGCCTCGGAGAAAACCGCGAACGACTGGCGCGAAAAAGTCGACAAGGCCGGACTCACGCCGACCGAAGGCGTTCAGTGATCCGTCGAGTTCTCCATCCGCACGAAAACCACTTTTAAACTCTCGGGCAGATTCGTCGTCATGCCGGGTTGATACTCGGCGACCTTCCGTTTACCGAGTTTGACGACGTATTTAAGACCGCCGTCAGAGTCCGCGCGCAGCGCCTTCCAGGAGCCGACCTGCACGCCCATCTCGTCGAACGGAACTTCGCGGCGCAGTCCCTCGAGAGAGGGGTCGGCGTGCGGCCCTTCCAACGTGAAGCGCGCGCCGCTGAAACTTTCCGGAAGCAAGATCACGGTCGCGCCCACTTCGTCGGCGGGAATGTGGAAGTGCCACCACAATCCTCCACCGACCGCCATCAAGAGCAAACCGACCGCGACCGTGAACTTCACGTTACTTCACCGCCGTCGTCAGGTCGCGGATCTTGTCGAACATCGTCGGGGGCTGCGCGCCCGGAAGCGCCACGCCGTTCATGATGAACGAGGGCGTGCCGTTGAAACCGAACTTCGTGAACTCTTCGATGTCCGCTTGGATGATCTTTTGCGCCTCGGGAACGCGCTTCGATTTCTTCAGCGTCTTCCAGTCGTAACCGACCTTCTTCACGATCGCTTCCAGATCTTTTTCGGAGTTCATCGCGCCCGGCTCGGCGAAACACTCCTCGTAAAACTTCATCGCCTTTTCGCGCGAGTCCATCCGGATCAGCTCGAACGCCAGCGCGGCGTCTTTCGCCATGGGATGGAAATCCAGCGGCATGTGCTTGAAGATGAACTGCATCTCGTCCTTGTAGCGCTCTTTGAAGGACTTGAAGTTCTGATACCCCACCGCGCAGGCGGGACACTGGAAATCGCCCCATTCGACCACGACGATCTCGGCACCCGGCACGCCCACGAGCGTACGCTCGGCTTGGAGCAAAGGCCGCTTCGGCTTGTGCAGATCTTCTTGAATGCGTTTATCGAGATTGCGATCACGGTTCGCGGTCTGCGCCTCTTGCGCCTTACGCACGGCCGAGTTGACGGTCGTCACGAATTTCTCGGGGTTATTCTCGATCACTTTGAAAATGAGATCGGGATTCCGCTCGAGCGCGTCTTGGATTTGTTTTTCGGAGCTCAGGCAGCCCGTCACCAGCAAAGGGACGAGACCGAGTCCGAGGAGTTTGAAAGTCATGGATTCCTCCGACATTGGGGTTGGGTGTTCATCAAAGAATCGCTCTGCAGTAGCGGATTCAAAATACCAAAATGAATTTCGGTCCGGCGAAGGACCAGGCCCGTCGCCCCAAATTCGGCGCGCACGATTTGCGCCTCGTAGGCCGAGGCCGTCACGGCGGCGAAGCCCCAGATGACGAACACCAAGGCCAAGCCCGGACGACGCGCACGCGATACCGGAGCGAGCAACCGCTCGGCCCGCGCACGCAGCTCGCCCGGAAAGCCCGCGACATGGGCGGGAACGTCTTCATTGATTCGTAAGAACAAACGGACCAGCTCCGAGCGCGGAGCACGCGTTTGCGCCAGTGCCGCATCGTCGGCGTTGAACTCATCCACGCGGGCGAGCTCCCGACGCAAAAGCCAGAACGCCGGATTTCCGAGGCTCAGCCATAAACCCGCAGTCAGCGCCCAGCGCCACCACAGATCGTGACCGCGCAGATGCGCCTCTTCATGAAATAGGACCAAATCTCGCGCCGCGGGCGGAAGCTCGCGCCACAGTGAACGCGGGAAAAAGATCCGCGCCGTCCCCCAGCCCGTCCACGCGGCCGGTGAGCGCAACTCGGTTTTCAAAGACACCGGATACGCGACCGGGGCCTCTACGGTTTCGGTCAAAGGACCGCGCAGACGAAACGACTGCGAAACGAAACGCGCCACCAGTAAAAATCCAAGCAGACCCTGCGCCTTCGCGACCCACGGCTGACTCGACCAGCCCGGAATCGCCGCGCAATCAAAGGGCGCCCACTGAAGCACCACGCCCACGGCGAAAAGCGCGAGCAGAAGCGCCGCCCCCGCCCGTCCCCAAAGACGCGCGCGATGGGCATTCGTGCGCGCCTCGACGCGAACCGCGTAGGCGAGCGGCAGCCCAAAAAGCAGAAGGCTCACCCACAGAGTCACGCCTCGCCTCCGGTGCCGTCCAAACGTTGCAAGATCCCCTGCAGCACTTCTTTTTCCTGATCCGTCAGATTCTCTTCGTCGGCGAAGGTCGCGACCAGCGGCGCCCAGCTCCCCTTCAAACGATCACGAACGAAGTTCACGACCTGGCGGCGCAAAATCTCGCGGCTGGATTCGAGCGCGCGGTAACGAAAGACCTCGCCGTCCGTTTTCGTTTTGCTGAGGGCGCCCTTTTCATGCAGACGATCCAACATGGTCAGCACGGTCGTACGGGCCATGCCGTGGCTGAGGTTGAAACTGTCGAAGGCTTCGCGCACGCTCGCGCCCTCTTCACGGTCGGCGACCCATTTCAGTAGCTCGGCTTCCAGCGATCCCAGTTTCAGCGACATATCACATCCCGCCCTTCTGACGACAATTGTCGGCAAGCCCTGCCGACAGCTGTAGTCCAATCCGCAAAAGCTGGACGTTCGTCCGGCATTTCCAGATGGGGACCGCTTGTTTTTCTTTTCACGCGAAGAGATCATTTCGGCATGTCATTCAAACTCATCTTTAAAGAGCGTCAGTTTGCCGGCCTGTACTGGACCCAATTCCTGGGAGCGGTGAACGACAACCTTCTGAAAAACGCCCTCGTCGTGATGATGACCTTCAAAGGCGCCCAGATCGCGGACCTGGCGGCAAGCCAGCTCGTCGCGCTGGCGGGCGCGCTTTTCATTCTGCCCTACTTCTTGTTCTCGCCGCTGGCGGGGCAGCTGTCGGACAAGCTCGATAAGGCGCGGCTCGTCCGCCTGACGAAATGGTGGGAGCTCGCCATCATGATCGTCGGCGTTTGCGGATTCGTGATGGAAAGTTATCCGCTGCTGCTTTTCGTTCTCTTCCTGATGGGAACCCAGTCCACCTTCTTCGGGCCGATGAAGTACAGCATGATCCCGCAGATCGTGCGCGAAGACGAGTTGATGTCGGCCAACGCCCATATGGAGTTGGGCACCTTCCTGGCGATTTTGCTGGGCACCATCGCGGGCGGACTCGTCGTCGCCTCGGACGCAGCGGTTTTGCTGATCGGGACCGCGCTTCTTGTGATTTCGGCGCTGGGTCTTTTCACCGCGTACTGGCTGTCGCCCGTCACGCCGGGGAATCCCGCGCTGAAGATCCAGTACAATCCGATTCCCACGTTCGGCGAAATGTGGCGGTTGATTCGCGAACGCGAAGCCGTTTTCAATTCCGTGCTGGCGGTGTCGTGGTTCTGGTTTTTCGGTGCGGGCTTGCTGTCGATCCTGCCGATCTACTGCAAAGAGTACCTGAACGTCGACGAGTCCGTCGTCACCGCGTTTCTGACCATGTTCACCCTCGGCATCGGCGTGGGCTCGCTCCTTTGCGAGAAGCTCTCGAAAACCATGGTCGAGATCGGCCTGGTGCCCTTGGGTTCGCTGGGGATGTCGGTGTTCCTGCTGGATCTGGTGTTCGTCGCGCCCTCGTGGGACACCTTCAACGCCCCACCGCTGAATCTGAGCGCCTTCTTGGCGACGACCGAAGGTCCGCGGCTGCTCGCGGATTTTCTGGGATGCGCGATCTTCGGGGGATTTTTCATCGTCCCGCTGTTCGCCCTTTTGCAAGAGCGCAGTCATCCCGAAAGCCGCAGCCAAGTCATCGCCGCGAACAATGTGATGAACGCGATCTTTATGGTCGCCTCGTCATTGATGCTGATGGTGTTTTACGCCTGGAAACTGACGCTGCCGGAAATGTTTTTGATCTTCACGACGCTGAATCTCGTCGTCGCGGTTTACGTCTATTCCGTCGTCCCCGAATTCACGTTGAGGTTTTTGAGTTACCTTCTGCGCAATCTGCTTTATCGCGTGCGGGTCACGGGCCATGACAACATCCCCCGCACGGGCGGCGTGATCTTGGCCGCGAATCACGTGAGCTTCATCGATTGGCTTTTGATCCTGGCCAGCGTCCGTCGCCCGGTTCGCTTCGTGATGTACTACAAATTCTTCGACATCCCCTTCGTGCGCCACCTGATGCGCCAAGCGAAGGTCATCCCCATCGCGGGGAAAAACGAAGATCCCGCAATCTTAGAAAACGCCTTTACCCAAATCGCGAAAGAGCTCGGCGACGGCGAAGTGGTCTGCATCTTCCCCGAAGGCCGCATCACCGACGACGGCGAAATCCAAGAGCTGCGCCCCGGCCTTTTGAAAATGCTGAGTTCGACTCCGGTCCCCGTCGTCCCCCTGGGGATCAACAACGTCTGGGGAAGCCTGTTCAGCCGCGCCCCCGACCGCCGGGTGCTGAAACGCCCGACCCAGCTGTGGCGCCGGATCGAGCTGAAAATCGGGCGACCCCTCACTCCGCAAGAGGTCACCCTGGAAAAGCTCGACGCCGAAATCCGCAAGCTGCGCCCGCAGGCTTAAAGCCCCGGTCCAGGGGCGCCCTTCTTCAGAGCTCACGCGCCCGGGGAAAACGTCGCATGAAATTCTCGTAACGCGTTTGCCAGTTCGATCCGCGGCGTTCGGCCCATGCGGCGATCAGCAGCGCCGCGACTCCCAGAAGGGCGAGCGTCAACCAAGGCCAAGCCGAGAAGAACTTCACCGCCAGCGTCGCCTGCACCGCGAGGGCGAGTAAGGTCAGCGCAACGCCGCCCTTGAAGACACCGCGATCGCGACGCTCGAAACCGACGGCCAAAAGAGCGATCCCCACACCGAGGCTCAAGAACGCGGGAGCGACCTCCCCTTCCAACAGCGGCAGCAGTCCCGCCGCCGCCGCACCGATGGCGGCCAGCTGGAAGTAACCGGCGCCGAGCAGGCGCAGTCGTTCCAGAATCATCAGCGCGATCACCGGTGGCATCATCACCAAAAACGCCTTCACGGTGAAGGCCGGGTAAAATTCCGGCTGCAAGGCTTTGCCGAACCGATAGCCCCAGTAACTCGTTCCCGCGAGCAGCAGAAAAAGTGCCGCGAATTCCGCGAAAGCGTGCACGCCTTTCGATAACGCCAACTTCCGCACGGTCACCAGAAGCGCCACCGCGAAAACGACCGCGACCACCGAACCCAACAGGAAGCCGTTCTCGTAAAACATCCCCCGACCGGCCAGAATCAGGACCGGAATCGCCAGGATGGCCTGCGACCAACGTCCCTCGTTCACCGTCGACAGCACCGGGTCACGCTGAAACATCCGCAAGACCGGCACCAAGATCGCCGTTTGCGCAAGCAACAGTCCGCAGGTCACGAGCGGATCCCGCAGTGGCACGAGCAATATCGCCCCCGCACCCAAGAAACCCAGGGTGAGCTCCTTCGCCAAAGGACGCGCGAGAACCCGAAAGCCCAAGTAAGCGAGCGGAACAAGCACGCCCACCGTCAGCGCGAGCGCCACTCCGATCTGTAGCAGCGTCATGCCCTGGAACAAAAAGACCTTCGGCAGCGCCGCCCGGCTCGAGTCACCGAACGCCGTACCCAAAGAAGAGGTCATCGCTCCGACCTGCGCGAACTGCACGGCGATCCCCGCCGTCATCAGCCCCAAAAATCCGCGCGCCGATTTGGGCTCTTCAAAGACCCGCACGCACAGAAGGCCCGCCGCACCGAGTACCGCAACGAGGCCGAAGAAGACCCCGAAACGCGTGAAGGGATTTGCGGCCTCAAGGCCTTGCACCAGAAAGATCGAGGCCGCGCCCACGAGCAGCGCGCCCCCCAACATCCGCAAAAGACCGGTCAGTTCCAGTTGTTTCATGACGTTTACTCCTTGTTTTGACCGCGAAGTTCACCCAGCAGCGCTTCAAGCGCCAGGCGGTCCTCTTGGGCTTTGTACTCTTCGGCGAAGGTATCGAGATTTTCGGTCATAACCGAAATCTCGTTCCCGATTTCGCCCTCGATCTCGGATTTTTCGACCCGCGCCTCCCAGCGTTCAAAGACCGCGGGGGCCTCGTTGACACGGGGGCGGACCTCGGCCAGGGCTTTCGCGCGGGATTCACGGGACACCAGGATCTTGTGACGTCGGCGCAGATCTTCGTATTGCGATTCGATGTGGCGCACGTCCTGCGCGACGTCGCGGTGGATTTTACGCATCTCTTCGGTCTGGCTTTCGAGGTGCGTTTTTTCCATTTGCGCGGAACGCATACGCTTCACGCACTCCAGGGCGCGTTCGCGGTCTTCGCTTTCGGCCTTCAGCGCGCGGTCTTTCCACTGCGCGGCTTCGGTTTCCAGTTCGCGGATCTGCTCACCGGTGCGCTGGATTTCTTTTTCCAGGCAGCGCAGGCGGAACTTCGCGTTGACCACATTGCCTCGGAATTGATTGAGCGCGGCTTCCGCCACGGCTTCGTGGTTTTCCACTTGGTCCACGAAGTCTTCGAACTGTGCCCGGATCGATAGGGCTAGTCGGTGGATGGCATTCATCGTTCTCTCGCTTTCTGGACCGCTCGGGCCCAAAAACAGAATACGCGAGAGGCGGTCCCGCCCGTTCGAAAGTGAGTTACAATGTAACTCATGCCACGTCTCCTCAAACTTTATGTTGCGATAAACTCTTGATCGTCCTCTAGAAAAGACGAATTCTCAAAACGAACTCCCCCTTTGGCGGCGACGCCAACTGAAGTTACAATGTAACTGAGTGGAGGATACCGCATGGGACAAGTCCTGGATTTACGCGAAAGCCTGATGATCACGGCGGTCCTGGGCTCGCACTCCAACTTCTATGATCGGGGATTCCGGCAGAAGGACGTGCGTTTTTTGTTCGAGCTTTTCACCAACTGGATGGACGCGCGCGTGAAGCCCGAAGCCGTGCGCCTGCACAACACCCAGGTGCAACGTTATCTGGAAGAGCTCGTGACCAGGGGGTGGGCCCGCCGCGAAGGCAGCGCCCGCACCCGCGAGAAACGTTACGCGCTCACGCGCCTGGGGCTCATCGAATTCATGCAGTCCCTGGCCGATCCCGAAACCACGCGCGACTTCGTGCCCTTCCAGTTCGTCTACTACTTCCTGCGAACCTACGGCACGCGTCTGAGTGAACTCGTGCGCGCGAAGGGCAGCGGCTTTTCCAAACCCCTGCAGCTCGAGATCGGGCTCTTGCTCGATCATGAACGACTGCGCAGCGAACGGGTTCGCCGCCTGGATTTTGAAATCGAGCGCCTGAAAAGCCGCATGCAAGAGACCGAAGACACCGCGAAACTCGCGGCCAAACTGGCACGCGAACAGAGCGACCTGGGCGAGATCGTCCGCCGCGTCGCCAAGGAGTTCCCCTACGAACTTCAGGCGCAAAAATCCATGACCGATCTGATGCAGGAAATTCCCCCCGAGCTGCGCCTGTGGGAGCTGACCGAGGGGAATACCCAGCGGGTCCGCATCTTCTGGAAAAGTCTGCTTCACGACCTGGAAAGCGAGCGCCGCCTGTTGAAAGACCTTAGGCCATCTTAAGAAACCGGTGACGACGAACGGCCCCTGTCTGGGTTTTGGGCGCTCCCGCACGGGTGGCGGCCCTCCCGCAAGTCTTTAAAGGGGGCATGGGCCTTGTAAATCCCCCTCCGGAACCTGAAACGTTCCGGAGGACACCATGATCCGTCAACTGGCCACCCTCGCTCTGCTCATGACCCAGGCCGCCGCGGCCTTCGCGCAAAACCTGCAACTCGATCTGGAACGCTACGGGCGCATCCACAACGGCGTTCCCGGCGCGCGCCTGAAGGTCGACATCCGCGACGGCGAAATCTACTCGCCGAAGTCGGTGCGCTACTCGGCGGACGGACGCAAACTCTATATCAATTCGTTGGAAGGTTCGAAAACCGTCGTCTACTCGTGGCCCGAGCTGAAAAAGCTGAACACGATCTCGCACCGGTTCACCGCGAAGGACGCCGCGCTTTTCCAGGGCGAGGACACGGTCTTCGATTACCGCTATTTCCGTAGCTCTCCCAGCGGCGACAACAACGTCTTCGCCGGCAAACCCGTCGAGAGCGAACTGTCCCATGACGGTCGCTATCTGTGGATCCCCTACTACCGCCGCGACTTCGATGCCTACGGTCAGTCCCCGGGCGCCATCGCGATCGTAGATACCCGCGACGACAAAATCCTGCGCGTGATGCCCACGGGCCCGATCCCGAAATACGTCGTGGCGTCGCCCGACGGTCGTTTCGTCGCGGTCATCCACTGGGGCGACAACACCATCGGTCTGATCGACACCTCGGCGAACGATCCGCGCGACTACAAATACGTCGCGCATCTGAAAGTCGAATCCCAACTCACGCAGGCCGACAAGGCGAACACCGATCGCGACAAGACCTGCGGTTACTGCTTGCGCGGAAGTGTCTTTTCCCCCGACAGTCAGCATCTTTTGGTCGCGCGTATGGGTCAGGGCGGTATCGCGGGCTTCCATATCCCCTCGCGCAAGTATCTGGGCACCGTCATGAACGTGAAGTCGACGCCCCGGCACTTGGTGTTGTCGCGCGACGGCCGTCATCTGTTCGCGAGCGCGAACGTCTCGGGATTTATTTCGAAAGTCAGCCTGGCCCCGCTGATCGCGGCGCTCGAAGGCGCGAACGGGAAACGCATCAGCGGTCCCCGCTGGCAGGACACCGCGGTCGGCGTCGGCGCACGCACGGTCGACATCACCCACGACGGACGCTTCCTGTTCGTCGCCGTGAACAATACGTCGGAGCTCGTCGCGGTGCACGCCGAGTCGATGCAGGTCGTGTCGCGCGTGAAGGTCGATCCCTATGCGGTGGGCCTGGCCGTCGCGCCCGACGACCGCACGGTCGTTCTGACCTCACAAGGTCGCAGCGGCAAAGGCGGCGGCAACGCGGTGAACTTCATCCGCGTCGATATCAATCAAGGCTTGCGGTAACTCCGCCGGCTTGCATTCCTGAAGCCCCTCTTTAGACTGGCGGCATGTGGAAATACATCGCCGTCCTGCTGCTGGCCCCGCTTCACGCCCCCGCGCTCGAATCGTAATTCCTGACCCAAAGTTCCGCGGTGACCGCCGCCCCCTCGAACGAACTTCAGCCGGCGGGCCTGGCGCGCCTGCGCCCGGGACAGCGCTTCGCCGTGACCGCGCAATCCATCGGCGATTCCAAATACGAAATCGAAGGTTATTCGAACTTCAACTGGATCGCGGGACCTTTTTACCAGTTCAACCAACCCGAACGGAACGGCCTGAAAGAGACCGCCTACGGCGTGAAGTTCGGCACCGAAATCATCTACTGAGGCGTTAGCCCTAATCGTCACTTCGTCAATTCCGTGTGCGCCACGCTTTCACAAGTCGTTCACGAAGAGATCGGCCGAATGCCGTCATTCCAGCTACTTAACCTACAATCCTTAAGTCGAGTCTAGGCCTTGCTCTCTTGAGTCGTAGAGAGAGGAGGACCGCATGTCGGACTGGAAATACCTGAGTTTCATCACCGCGATCGTGGTTTTCTTTTCGGGAATGTCCCCCGTCTCGGCCGCGCCGAAAAGCGTGAAGACGCAGATCCTGACCCCGAAGATCGAGGCCTCGCTGAATCATCCGCGCTTCGCCTGCCAGATCCTGTGGGTCCGTATCCAAGATGAAGACCGCGAAGAACTCGAGATGCTGCTCAGCTCGCTCAGCCACATCGACCAGGTCGGTAAACGCTCCAGCGTGGATGTCGAAACCCACGCCAAATACACGACCTTCAAAATTCAAAGTGTGATGTGGGTCCCCGGCGGACAGGACTTCAAAAACGACTTCCGCGCCCTGCGTGAACTGGCGAGTCTCGACATCGTCGGCTGCCAGATGTTCACCCAAACTCCGAAAAAATAATCAAACCGATTTGAGCTTCGTGATCGCCTGATAAGCCGCGCGCAGAAATTCGTGGCTCGCGGGATCGGTGGTGCGTAGCGCCTGATCGAAGGCCTGCTTCACCATGGGAAGCGGCGCGCCCGCGGGACATCCCAGAACCTCGAAGGCGTCCCACGAGTGGCCGTTGTAATTGAAGATCACATTCACCGAGCGGATGCGCGCTTCGCCCGCGGCGGCGTCCACCGTCGCATCGGAAATGCGCTCGCCGCGCGCCCCCTTCGAGACGGGCTGACGCGAAGCGGGCACCACGGCCTTTCCGTCCGCTTTCGACGGTTCAGATGAGCCCCCGCCCAAGCGCAAGCGCGTGGGCTCTTTCTGAGAGCTCCTCATCGCGAAAATCGCGCAGAAAAGGCCGCCGATCACGGCGGCGATCCAGAAAACCTCTTGGCTGGACATTCAGATTCCATTATCTGTTGGGTCAATTCGAGCTTTCAAGAGGAAACCCATGACTCAAGCTTCGCCCTTCGACCAGCAGCGCCCGATTCCTAACGTGAAACATATCATCGCGGTCAGCTCGGGTAAGGGCGGCGTGGGCAAGTCAACCGTCGCGGTCAACCTGGCCCTGGCGCTCGCGAAAAAGAGCAAAGTGGGACTGCTGGACGCCGATATCTACGGCCCTTCGGTGCCCCGGATGCTGGGTGCGATCAACCAACGCCCCGCCATCGATGATCACAACAAGCTCGAGCCCATCACCCGCTACGGCCTGCGCCTCATGAGCATGGGCTTTTTGATTCAAGAAGATAATGCCGTCGTGTGGCGCGGCCCGATGCTCTTCAAAGCGATGGACCAGATGCTTCGCGATGTGAACTGGGGCGAACTCGACTATCTGATCATTGATCTGCCGCCGGGCACCGGCGACGTGCAGCTCTCGCTCGCGCAGAAAGTGCCGTTGGCCGGCGCGCTCAGCGTTTCGACGCCGCAGAACCTGGCGCTCATCGACGTGAAAAAATCCATCGACATGTGGAAGCGCGTGAACGTGAAGCTCCTCGGCGCGATCGAAAATATGGCCTACTATACGGCCCCCGGCGGCGAGCGCGTGCAGCTCTTCCCCAAAGGCGAGTTCGACGGCTACATGGACGCGCAAAAAATCCCGAAGCTCGCCGAGATCCCGTTCAACCCCGCGGTCGGCATGGGTTCAGAAGCGGGCGTGCCCGTCGTCGAAAGCTATCCGACGTCGCCCGAAGGCCAGGCCTTCTTCGCGCTCGCCGAGAAAATCCGTACGATCTTGAATTAGGTCGGAAACGGCGTGTGCTCGAGAACGCCCATAAGGTGCGCGACGTTCATGCGCAGGACATCGGCCATCTCGCCGCCGTCGCGTCCGATGTAACGACGTAGATCACTCCACAGCGCATCCCCCGCGAGCATCGCGATAAAACCGATCTGGCGTTCGTTCGCTTCGCTCATCGTGAGCGGGAGCGAAGCGCGAATTTTCGCGGACAAAATCTCGATGCCCTCGCGGCGAAACTGCGCGCGGTCCGCACTGCGAATGGGCGTGCGGCGCAGGGCTTCGACCCAGCGCGCGTTACGCTCGAAAATGCGGTACTGCTCGGCCGCGAACTCGGGGGCCGCCATCTCCATCACGAGCGAACGCTCGTCCCGCAGTCGGCGTAGGACTTCCTCTTCGAAGGAGCGGAAAAGACTGTCTTTGTCCTTATAGAAACGGAAAACGGTGCGCACGGACAGGCCCGCCCGCGCGGCGATCTGATCGAAGGTGACCTCCACCGCCGGTTTGTCCTGGAGGAGCTCCGCGAGCGTCTCCAGGATGCGGATGCGACTGCGCTCCGAACGGGCACTCCGCTCGGTATTATCGTAGCCACGCGCCAAACGGACGCCGACGCCTTCTGGGTTCACGCCCTTCTCTTCCGATTCACCATCCGTTGCGGGAAGACTCATGCAGAAGACCTTGCCAAAAAAGGGTTAACCCGCCAAGCTCGGATTCATTAATTCGAGGTCAAGATCGGCCTGCTCTTTGGAGTTCCGAAGAGCATGATCCGACGTGCCCTCTTGGCGCTGATTCTAGTGGCTGCGCGAGATCTTCGACCGCTATGACCGACAGTACGGCGCTGTCCCCCGAACTCGCGGCCGAGATTCAAGACGGCGTCCTCGCGGACGTTCGCGAACATCGCGAATTCCATTCGTCTGCGGATGCACCAAATTCGTTTCTCCGAGTAGAGACGCCGGAAAACCGCTCGGGGAGGGCATTTTCTCCGAACGATTCAACTTTGTGAAAGTCTCTTCCGTCGATGAAACAGTCAGCTGACTATTTTGAGAACGCTCGTCGAAAAATTTTGCGGTGCGCCTTTTCCGGGTTATTCTGAGTTCAGAAAACAGGGAGCGTAACGATGAATAGGGCGAGAGTCGAAGAAGTAGTCCTAGTCGATCCGGCGCCAGAGTAGCGGGCGCGGATTAACACCAACCACAAACGCGTTTCGAGTTCGAAACGCTGAGCATGGAGAGATCCATTCTGAGCGTTTCGAATTGAGATGAAAGACGTCCACCGCAAGGATCGTGGGGTCGTCAGAATCGATGGCATGGAGGCATTTGAATGAACCAAACAACCTCGGGAGGGCCATAGAGAAGATTAGGATTTCAATCCTTCTTTTGCAAAAAGGCAAAACCGGTGAAAACCGGCGACGCAAAGCTAAAGGGGCTTCCTCACGCAATGTGAGATGCCAGCCAGACTGCCAAAGGGCCGACCGCTGAGACGCGGCCGGAATTGACTTACGGCATTTGTATGGAAGGTATGTTTCTCTCCAAAATACAAGACAGGTTTCATTCCCCTTAGCCGAGATGCGTGGACGACGCGTCTCGGCTTTTTTTTATTTCGCGCACGCGACCGTTATTGCGCTCGCGCGACCGACTGACCGCTCGCCAAATTCGGCGACCACTCCCGCCAACCTTTCGGCTCCACATCCAGTAAATTAAATTTCGCTCCGGGCGCCGCGATTTTTCCGGCGGGCTCGGGTGTCGCCATTTGCACGCCGCCCTTCATGAGCGACTCCATGGACGAGATCTGCACGCTCGCCCCCAGAAGCCCCACGTCGGCTTGCACCGCCCGCTTGAACCAGAACTGCGTGTTCTCGCGTACGAGCCGCGCGTAAGTCTTCGGCACGCGAATCCGCGCTTCGACGAAGCGGGCCTGCTCGTCCAACCGCACGCTGATCACCTGACCGATCTTGAGGCCGCGGTAAATCACCGGATCGCCGTCCCCGATGGACTCCATGTACTTCGAGCGCAGCGTGAACAGAAATCCCGAAGCGAACGGCGACGCCGTGATCTGACGGCCCGTGAACTTCTGCGCGAGCGGCGCGTCCTTCGGCCCCGGCGTGAGGTCGATGTAAACGCCTTTGAAAAGCGTATCGAGGCCGCTGATCCCGCCCAACCCCACTTGCGGTTCGATCACCTGAAAGCTCGTTCCTTCCACCACTAGGTTGTGCGCGGACCTTTGCATCCTTGCGCGCACGACGACCTGACGCTGGTCGCCCGAGAGCTCCACTTCCTCGACGCGGCCGACGTTGATGCCGCGGTATTTGATCATGGTTTTTTGCGCTTCGATGTTCGCGGCGTCGGGGAAACGAATCTCCACGAGCGCGCCCCGCTCCCGCCAGTAATCCAAAGCCAGCCACGCGGTCAGGATCAGCGCGAAGACCGGGAATAACCAGACCGCGACGCTCAAACGGAACTTCCATCTCGAGAATTTAAACATGCCCCCTCCAAATCAAACGCGTGTGAAACGTGGCGCTCGCGAGCATCGTGAAGATCACGACCATCGCGAACAAAAGCGCGCCCGGACCGGGCTCCACGTTCGTCCACGGACCGAGTTTCATGATCGCGACCAGCACCGCGAGCAGATAAATATCGAGCATCGACCAGCGCCCCAGCGCCTCGACCCAACGGTACATGCGGGTCTTCCACAGACGCTCGCGCTCGGAATGCGAACGCAACGCCAAAACGAACAGCACCGCGAGCTTCAACAGCGGCACGACGATCGACGCGACCACCACGACGAGCGCAATGAACCACGAGCCGCCGTCCGCGAGCTGCACCACGCCCTGCCAGATCGTCGCGCTGTTCTTCACGCCGTAAAGCTCCATGCTCATGAATGGCAGCAGGTTTGCGGGCAGGTACAGAAAAAGCGCCGTCAGCGAAAACGCCAGGCTCATGGACAGGGATTTGTTCTTCAGTCCGATGAAGTCATGCCCGCAGCGGTCGCAGCGCGCTTTTTCGCAGCGATTGGCGAGATCCGGATCGCGCACCGGAACTTGGTGGCCGCAGGCTTCGCAAAGCCAGTGGTGAGTCGCAGGATTGGTCAAAACGCCGGTCGAATCCATCACCCGAGCTTCAAAGCAAAGACGCCGCCCGTTTCCGGAAGCGGCGTCTAGGGAATTTTTCCTGAAGTTTAGGGAGAAACGACTGCTACTGGCAGTCCGGCAGGAAGTAGATGAAGTTCTCGACGAGCGACAGGTGAACCCCCAGCTCCACCCGGTCCGCTTGCGCGCTGGAGGCCGGCGTTCGCGATTCGGGCGAGATGCGCGCCAGACGTTGCCAGTCGGGTTCGCGCAGCTGCGAGCGGCGCTCGTACTTCACCGAACTGCCCGTCGCGCTCGCCCACGGCCATTCGGCGCGGGCGTCGCGTTTGAAATCCACCAAACCCACGCGGTAGATCGATTCGGGGCCCTTGTCGTGACTGACGAAAAGTCCCAGACCGTTCGTCGACCACGCACGCTCAGTGCCGAAGTAAATGCCGTGCATGTCACTCGGCCGCGAGAGCAGGCGGATCACCTGCACGCGGATGAGGGGGCCGTAGTGCTTCGCCACCACGTCGTGCAGATATTTGGTCTGCTCGGTGGGCGTGAGTTTTTCGTAGGTTGTGGGATTTCCGGCCAGCGCCTCCGCGTACGCCCAGTCCTTCACCTGGCGGTCTCCGTACAGGCTGTTCTCGTACGGAAGCAGTGCCCAGCCCTTATCCTTCAACTTCTGCACTTCAATATCGTGAAGGGCGTCGAAGATCCCGCGCGCGCTCAGCGAGTTACGCTGCGTGATCCACGCATTCTTGTTCGAAGTGGAGTCCACCACCAGCAGGCACTGGGGAACGCTCTTGTCGGGCTCATGATTCCAACCGGTGAAGGGCTTCTTCCAGCTGGGCAGCTCACCTTGAATCACGGGATTCGCGAAGAGATCGCCGTCACGTTCGAGCGCACGGTAGGCTTTCGCATCGGTTTCGTTCGTGGGACGGGTCACGCAGCCCGCAAGCGGAAGCAGCAAAAAGAGCGCAAGGCTCGCTTTCGTGATGTTCATCCGAACCTCCTATTCGGGAATGACCAAACGGCGACCGACCGAGAGCTCGCTCGCGGAACGCAGACCGTTTTGGGTTTGGATCGCTTTCATCGACACATTGTACTTCCGCGCGATGCGGAACAGATTGTCGCCGCGACGGACGACATGCGTCCGCGCCTGACGATCCGGCGAAGCCGCCTTGCGGGCGGAGTTGGGGGTGCGGTCGGCTGAGACGCGGTCGGCGGAGACGCGAGCCTCACGCGCCAATCGACCGGTCGCCGAAGGATTCATCGCGCGTCCGACGACGGGTTGGGACTTCGCTTCGACCGCGACGGTCGCGGCCTGCTGGCCTTTGTTGATCGACGAATCCGGGCCTTGATCGCCCGCCTCTTCGTCGGCGTTCGCCGGCGCCGGTTGCTGCGCGCTCGCATCGGGAGTCGCGTCACCATCGGGCGATTCGGGAAGGCGATCGTCTTTCGGCACCAAGATGCGCGCGCCGACCTTCAAGACGCGACCGCGTTTGATCTTATTCATTTTGCGCAGCTCGCTCACGCTGGAGTCATACTCTTGCGCGATGGAGTACAGCGAGTCACCCGGTTGCACGACGTAGTAGACGCCCTTTTCGGTGACGATCTCGGTTTTGGAGCTCGCGGGCTCTTGCGCAATCTGCTCGGGACTTTCGGGTGAGGTCTCACCCGCGGGGATATCCCCGTCGGAAGGCATCGCGGTCTGCGCGACCAAACCTGAAACCGAGGCCGACGCCGAGAGCGACGCGGGCGTTTCGGCCGCCGTCGTCTTTTCGGTCGCGATCCGCGCGCCGTCGACGGACGTCGGCGCGGGAGTCGCGGCCGCTACGGGCGAGGTATTGGCGGCAACTGGAGCCGACGGCGCGGCGGGCGTCGCATCGCGCTTGGCGACGATGGTGCGCACGTCGGGCGTCTTGCGACGCGAACGATCCGGAACCTGGATGCGTTGACCGATCCGCAGTTTGCGACGACCGCCGAGGTCGTTGACCTCGCGGATCCAGCCAACGGTGGTTTTGTACTTCTTCGCGATGGTGTACAAGCTGTCGCCGCGACGGACGCGGTGGGTTTTCGTTTCGCCCGCGTCGGCGATGAACTCCACGCGATCGACGATGGATTCGCGCGCGGCGGCCAAAGCCAACTGCTGCTGCCCCAGCGGGATCCGCAGCTCCAGCACGCCGTTCGTTTTCGTGGGCGCGATCTCGCCGCGGAACTTGGGGTTGATCTGTTTGAAATCTTCGTAGTCGATGCCCATCTTCTGCGACATCACGCGCAGGTTAACGGGATTGTCGATGCGGACGAGTTCGAACTCGACGGGCTTTTCCCAGTCGATGTCGGTGAAGCCGTACTTCGCCGGATCGTTACCGATCAATTTCGCCGCGATGTACTTGGGCACGTAGTTCATCGTCTCTTTCGGCAGACGACGTTTACGCACGAGCTCCCAGAAATCGCGGGTCTTGTGTTTCGTGATCTCGCGCATGACGCGGTTTTCACCGACGTTGTAGCTCGCCATCGCGAGATACCAGCTGCCGAAGATCGAATACAAGCCCTTGTAGTACTCCGCCGCCGCTTGCGTCGACAGCACGGGATCGCGACGTTCATCGACGAGCGCGTTGATCTCCATCCCGTAACGTTTGCCGGTGCCGCGGATGAACTGCCAGTAACCGACGGCCGCCGCGTGGCTGGTCGCCTTTTGGTTGAAGCCCGACTCGATGAGGGCGATGTAGATCAAGTCTTCGGGCAGACCGTTTTCGCGCAAGATACGTTTCATCAGCGTCGAGTAACGCGAGCTGCGCGACAGATAGCGCTCCATGTGCGGACGACCACGTCCCTGGAAGTAGCGGATCCACTGTTCGACCTTGGGGTTGATCTCGACGGGGATTTCATCGAGTTCCTCGTCCGCGACGCGCGCGGGTTCGGGATCGCTCATGCGGAAGCTTTCGACCTCGCGCAAGCTGGAGCCGGACTCGGGTTGACTGAGACCCGGCGCGGGAGCACCGCCGCCCGACTTCGCGGTCGTCGCGCAACCACTCAAAAACAAGGAGGCGCCCAGCATAAGGATCAATGCGCGAGCGAAGGGCGACTTCGTCATGAAATTCGTATTCAAAATAGATTCTCCTGTTTCCAAATTCTAACCAAAAAAACGGGCCGTCTCTACCCCCACCGCTCACGGCGTGGTCGGGCCCACCAAATCTCCCCACAAAACGCCGGTCAGCTGGATTTTCTGCTGATCCAAGGTCTTGTAGAGGAGGCTGTTGCGTAAAATTGCCTTCACGTAAAAACTGGTCTCGGACCAGGGCAGCTCGTCGAACCAGACCTCGGTCAGAGGTTCGGAGCTCGGGGTCTTCAGCTGCTCTTTCAGGTCGGGGCGCGCTTCCAGGAAGGTCTCCATCCGGCGCGGGCCGGCGTTGTACGCGGCGAGCCCCAGCGGCACCGAACCCGAGAAGTAACGGATCATGCGCGACAGATAAGCCGAACCCATCTGCACGTTCACGCCGGTGCGGAAGCCGTCCTCGGGAAGCACGAGCGGTCCGAGCTTCAACTGATCGGCCATCTCGCGCGCCGTGGGCGGAATCAGCTGCATGAGTCCCAACGCGTTCGAACGACTGACCGCGCGGGGATTGAACGCGCTCTCTTGACGGATCAGCGAGCGGACGAGCACGGGATTCAGTCCCCGCCCCTTCGCGGCCGCATTGATCTCGTCCTCGTAGATCTTCGGCATCCCGAGCTGCAGTACGTCCACGGAGCGCAGTTCTTGCGAGATGTCGCTGATCTCGATCACGAGTTTGATCACTTTCGGATAAGCTTCGGCGCGCGCGTACTCTTGCGCCCACAGAACCTTGAGTACGGGATCTTCCGGCGTCGGCAGCTCGTCCGTTTCGGCCAGCGCCTCCGCGCCCCAACCGTGCGCGCGCAGAACGAGTAAGCGATCCCAAGATTCTTTCTGACGCGGGCTCAGATGGATCGAGCCCTTCAGCCCCTTCAGCTTGTCGCTCGCGAACGGCCACAGAAACTGATTGTTCTGGGTTTCCGCCTTCAGACGGATGCCGTAGTAGCTCGACGGGAATCGGTCCGTCAGGATTTTGATTTCGTCGTTCGCGCGCGAATTGCCCAATTGCTGCAACGACCGGATCAACCAGTAGCGCGCGCTCAGGTGATATTTTTCTTCGTTCGTCGAGCGCAGCAGTTTTTCCAAACGCGCCACCGCGCTCGCGTAGTCTTGATTGCGGATCAGCGTGAGCGCCCACTGAAACTCGGCGTCGCGCGCAAGCTCCGAGCCCCCGTGACGCTCGAAAAAGAGCGCGTAATACTTCTCGGCTTTTTTGTATTGCCCCGTCAGCTGGGCGGAACGCGCCGCCGACATCAGGATCTGATCACCCGACTTGGTTTTGTCGAAACGGTCGATGATGGCTTCGGACAGCTGCAGGCTTCCCGCATAGTCCCCGCGCCGGAAAAGGATCGGCGCCCACTCGGCCAAACGTTCGGGATCGGCGTCATCCATCACGCCCGCCGCCCGCTGCAGCAGCTGACGCCAGCGCTCGCGATTTGAACCCTCGAAGGAACGGTTCAGCAAAGTCTGGTGAATGTCCACGCAGTTCTGCGCGGCCCACTTCGCTTGCAATCCGTTCGGCAGCTCTTTCAAGTACGCGAGGGAATCCTCGAGCTGCTGGAGCTGATCGTTTTTTTCTTTCGAAGCTTTGAAGCGCGCCGCGAAGCGGGTCTCAAGATCGCTGTAAGTTTCGGGGCCCGCTGCGGGCGTGGGACTCGCGGTGGGTTCGACGCGGTTTAAGGCGAGCCGCACGGTTTTCAGTTTTTCGAGGGTCGCGGGCTGGTCGGCGAACTTCAGGGCCTGCTGGTAGGCGGTTTCGGCACCCGCCAGGTCGTGGCGCAGTTGCGACATCTCGCCGAGCAGCGCCCACGCACGCCCTTGGTCGGCGGACTCACGCGGGCGTAGATCGTTCATCACCTGCTTCAGATGATCGTCACCGAGTTTGAGGTTGCCGCGCATGAAATTTTCCAGAAGCCATAACCGCGATTGGATTTGGCCGGTCCGCAAATCCTCGCTCCAGGGGCCGGGGCGTTTTTCATTCAAGCGATCATAGGCCCGCAGCGCCGCCGGCAGGTGGGTGATTTTACGCTCGTCGCGGTCCGCCTTGTCGGCGCACTTCAGCCAGGTCCGCAGCACCCAACCACGAATGACGGCTTGGGATTCGTAAAGACCCGCGCCCAGGCGCGCGCACTCGGCGGCCTTACCTTCGTTTTCGAATTGCTTCATTTTGCGCAGGTTCGCGTTCGATGACTTCGGCAGCGGCGCCGGCAGTTTGATTTCGATCATTTGCGCCGAGGCCACGCCCGACGTCCCCAGCACTACGAGCGCTAACGGTAACGCGCGCTTTTGTAGAGCACCCAGTTTCCGGACACCGCGATTTGTAACCACTTCGAACCTCCGTCGCCGTCTCCCCCCGGAGTCGCGGTTCCGGCCCACTCTCGCTCCAAAGGCCCCCACAGCAAATACTGGGACTTGAGCTCATGAAAGGGACCTTCGCGCAGCACGGGATCCGACGGATCCCGCATCCACGCTTTCAAAAAATCTTCCAGACCTGAAATCGGAAGACCCTGCGACCAAAGGTGACCCATGTATCCTGCCACAATCGGTTGCCCCGTGGCCAAAACAGGATGATGAGGACTCGGAGCGACAAGGATTTTTTCGTCCACGGGAAGCTCACGCAAAAGCAGCGCAACGGCCTGCTGGTCCTCGACGGTCCAGAGGGCATGTTTCCCCATTCGCGGGCCCATCCCGCCACTCAACTGCGCAATCCCGGGCAGATGCAGAAGGAACAGCAGCAAAACCGTAACGGTGCGCGGAAGAACGCGCGTCAAAACGCGACCCGTGACCACCGAAAGTCCTAAGTACACCCATAAAAGAATTTTCGTTTGATCCCAATTCCACGGCGCGAGCATGACGTGGGAAAAAACCAGCCCCAAAGCGATCCAGACGACGAAGCTGCGCGCCTCGGCGCCGCGCGCGAAAATCTTTTGTCCGCGAAACTCCAGTTGCGTCGCCAGCGCGAGCGCCAAAAAGATCACCACGAAGGGCCAAGGTCCGAAGTTGATTCCCCACGCGTACGCCCACGGGAGCTTTTCGCTCATCCAGTTCAGCACCAACCGGACCGACGCGTTCGCATTGCCGAAGCTCAGGGACATCGCGATGAAACCCAGCGGAATCCACGCCCACGTCAAACTTTGGCGCACAATGGATTTCCAATCCCGACGTAAAGGACTGAGCAGCGAAGTCGCCACACCGAAGATCGTCAGAATGACGAAGGTGTGCAGATGGAAAAACGGCAAAAAAGCCCAGATCGCGAAAATGAAACGCCATTTTTCCGGCGTCGCGAGCCACGGGTTTTTCTGCATTTCGGTCAGGAACCTGAGCCAGAAAATTCCCGCCGGCAGCGCGAACCAAAATCCCCGCTGCGTCGTCAAGATCGACAAGAACAGATTTTTCCACGCGACCTGATCGCCGGGACCCCACAGCTCTTGCCATTGATGCAGCGGCAGCCACCAGCCCCCGCCGCTCGCGAAAAAGGCGACGACCGCCCACAGCCCCGCCCACTTCCAAAGCTGCTGGAAGACGGCGACGATGCTGAGCAGAAGCGGCAGCGCCAGCGCGGTTTCGATCGGCAAGCCGTGGCGGTGAAGAAGCGCGGACAGATAGTTCACGCCGAAGGCGTAACGCAGGCGATCCAGCCCGTAGATATGATTGCCCGGCCAAAAATCCGGCGCCCGCGAAAGGTATTCGACCATGTGCCAGTGAAACGGCAGATCTCCGTTCAAATTCAAATTGCGAATCCAGATCTCGCCCTGACTTTCGTAGACGTAAAACAGCGCGTGGCTGAGCGCCGCGAGTCCGATCACCCCCGCCAGCAGAAAATCCCAGCGCGGTGAGGCCTGCGCGAAATCGGGACTGATCTCGCGGTCCATGTCGTAAAATGCCGACGAGGCCAGCACGCCGCAGCTCCACCAAAGACCGAGCGCAAGTAAGAGCAGCCACGGCCAGCTCCACGCGCCGAAGATCCACTCGCCGACCAGCGAAGCCCCCGTGAAAAGCGGGATGAAAAGAAAAATGCGGCCCCAGAAGCGATCCGAAAAAAGGAACATCAGCGCTCCCCTTCCTGAACCGGGACCGTCGTCGTCGTCGGCACGGAGCTCGGCGGCTGCAAACCCGCGATCAACGCGCGGCTCACGAAATACAGACTGGCCTCGCGGCCCTCACGGATGGGGAACTTCATGATCTCGTAATCGGATTCAGGGTACTTCGCGCGCGCGAGCGCCTCGTCTTTTTCGTCGGCGACGATCAGCAACGCGGGACCGAACTCGGATTTTTCAAGCGATGTGAAGTTCTGCGTGCGGAAACGCCCCAACCACCAAGCGAGCGGCCAAGGCTCCCCGCCCGCCAGCATGATCTTCTCGTGATAGAGCGCGGGGTTTTTCTCGGCGGCGCCGGTCAGCTGATCGACCAGGACTTTCAATCGTTGGTCGGTCTGCACGTAAACGTAGTCGTGATCCGGATCGGTGGGATTCACGAAGTTGAGTTTTCGCGTTTCCTCCCACTGGTACGGAAGGGCGATCAGCGCCGCGATTCCGAACACCACACGGAACGGATTCGAGAACCGGATCCAGCGCGTTTCGGTTTTGATGAGGCCATAAGCAAAGACCATCGGTCCCCACACGGCCAGAAAACACCAAGGCGTTTTGTAGGGGATCAACGAGTAGATCAAGACGTTGATCAGCGCGCCCAATCCCAAAAACCGCGCGACGGGCGAAAGACGGCTCCAGAAAAATCCGAAGGACGTCGCCGCCGACAGGAACAGGAAGAGTAGCGGCTTTTCGTATTTCCACAACATCACGAACCAGTACGTGAAGGGTTTGTCGTGACCGCCCGAATGCACGCCGGTCTTGAACCACGGCAGGTAGGTGATGACCAGATCCTTCAGGCCCGAAGGTTTCGCCCCGAACCCGGTGTACATCGCGACGATGATCACGACCGAAAAGCCGATGTGCAAAAGCAGATCCGGGGGCAGCGTCGCTTGCAACCGCAGACGGTAGATGCGACCTTCGGCTTTGGGCGCCCGCAAGAGCCGCCACAACCAAGAGTCTTTCTGCGCCAAGCCCGTGATGATCGCCGAAAGCACGAGCGCGAGCGCCAGCACCGCCCAGGTTTCCTTCAGCAAGATCGCGCCCGCCAATCCCCACACCAGCGAGCGCCAACCGCGGCCCTGCTGGTAGTGCAGGATTTCCGTCAGTCCCCCCAACGCGAGCGTCAGGAAAAACAGAAACGGCATCTCGTGAATCGCCGAGCGTGAATAGAAAAGAAATCCGGGACTGATCGCGACGACGAACAGAAACCACTTCGAGTTCCACTGGTAGCGCGTCCAGAAACGCCAGAGATAGATCAGCCAAAAACACGAAAACGCCACGGTCACGCCGCGCAAAGTTTCGATGCCGAAGCCGTTCAGCAGCTCCCCCAGCTGGAACAGGTAGAACTGAAGGGGTCCATGGTAATTCGTGGGATCGTAGTTGTACCAGCCCGTGCGCCAAAGCTGGGTCACGAACCAACCGTTGATGGACTCGTCGTGATGCACGGCCTTCAGGGCCAAGTCCTGAAAACGGAGCACGCACAGCACGAGTAGAACCAGAAAAAGCATCAGAGAGCCCATCCCAAAACCAGATGGGGGTTGAACAGGCCGGAAAGAGCCTTGATCAAGGCGCGTCCGGCGACGGACTGGCCAAAGCCAATTCGAGCCGGATGCAACGCCGGGCAAGGCTCTTTCCGGCCTGCCCTGCGGGTCGAATGGAAAAAGGCCAGCTGACGGCGTCGCTCCTCCGCGCCATAGCTTAGGCTATGACTTGTCGTCGCTCCTTGCATCTCGCCTTTTTCCATTCGATTCAACCCCCAGCTGGTTTTGGGATGGGCTCTCCGAATGCTCATCACAAAGCGCCGAGATTTCAAGAGATTGACTCCCCTGACACTCCGGGTGATTTTGCCCTTTCGTGGACGCCATGAAACTCTCGATGATTGTGCCTATTTTTCAGGAGGAATCCCGCCTCCCCGACGGACTTTCGGATTTGCAAAGCTTCCTGGCGCGACTGCCTTTGGCGCTCGAGCTGATCCTGGTCTGCGAGCCCGGCGAGGGCGCGAGCGTCCGCGCGGACGTGGGCGCGGTCGCCGCCGCCGCGAAGAGCCCGCGTCGCCTGTCCTTGGACGAAACCTCCAGTGAGAGCACCCCGGCGGCGACGCCGGGAGTCAGCACGATTGCCGTCAAAGTGCTGGAAAATGCGCGCCGGCTCGGGCGGGGCCCCAGCGTGCAGCGCGGACTCGACGAGGCCAGCGGAGATCTGCTGATCGTCCTCAGCGCCGATATGAACATTCCCCTGGCGGAAAGTTTCGCGGCCGTTCAAGAGTACTTACGCGCGCCCGAGGACACCGGCTTCGTGCTGGGGAATCGCCGGTCTTTGAAACGTCCACGCCACGGTGAACGTTCAGCTCTGAAGAAGATCTTCGACGATATCGAACACGAAAAGGCGCAGGGGCTCGACGTCCCGGATCCGACCTCGCCCTTCTGGGCCATCACCCGTGAACTTTGGCAAAAGGTCTCGCCGCAGATGAAATTTCGGCGCTGGTACTATACGCCGCAGCTCGTGCGCTACTTACGTGAAATGCGCGCGCCGATCAAAAGTTTGGACATCAACTCCCACGACGATCCATCCACGCGCTTCAAGTGGTGGCACTCGATTCTGTCATAGACCGCGGTTTTTCGCGCACTTGAGTTTAGGCCGCACGCTTCAGTGAAGACTTGCGCTTCGGGGAGCGGTGGCGGCGTTCGGATTCTTCTTCGCGCGGGTCCTTACGTGAAGTGATCGCACGGATCTCTTCCTCGTCCCCGCGGTAGTGCTCCAGAACGACTTCCGCCAGCTGTTTTCCGGTCACCCGCTCTTGGTGCATCAGCTGATCGACGACGGCATCCAACAGCGCCCGCTGTTCGGAGAAGACTTTGCGGACGCGCACCATCGCGGCCTCCAGAAGTTTTTCCACCGCGGTGTCATCAGTTTTTTTGTGCGTCGTCGTGTTGAAGGGCACGCCTTGGCTCTCAAAAGAAGCCGACAGATGCGTTCCCAATCCGCATTGCATGACCATCGAGCCCGCCAGATCCGTCGCCTTCTGCAGATCCGAGCTGGCCCCCAATGAAATGCCGCGTGTTCCGAAGTAAAGCTCTTCGGCCGCGTAGCCCGCCAGCATGATGGACAGAAGATTTTCGGCCGTTTCACGAGTCATGAACTCGACCGGACGGAATTCAACCCGCGGCCCCCCGCGATGCCAGGCCATCGAACCCGTCAGCACCTTGATCGGCAGTCGGCCCTGCAGCACGATGCCCGCCACCGCATGCCCCGCCTCGTGGACGCAGATCGCTTCGTTCATCGCGGGACTGATATCGATTTCCGGAAGACGGTCTTCGCGCAACCGCAGCTCCGCGGCGTGCAGGGATTTTCCGCCCGCGCGACACTCGAGCGTCTTCGTCGAGGGATCGAAAACGACCCGCAGCTCTTTGGCCGCCGCGGTCGAAGCCGCGATGACCCAGCTGGCCGTGCGGATTTCAAGATGTTCGGTGATCGTCGAAAGCACCGGACGCGCGCCCTGTGCGGGGACGACGCCCTCGTGCAAGATCAGCTGGGTCACGCTTTCGTCGAACGTCAGTTTCAGCTGGAAACTTTTGTCGAGCCATTTCGAAATCTCACCCAGGCGCAGACGGATCAGCGACTGGAACGCGGCTTTCGACAAGGACGGGAACACGATCTGCAGACTTCCCAAACGCGCGACCTGCTCCGGACGGAAACGGCGAAGCAAGGCCTGCTTCACGCGGTCCGGTCCGATTTTCGAGGTCTTCTCGTAAAGGTCCTCGGCATTCATGTCGTCGGGATTCAGCGCGAACGAGTCGCGGTAAACCTCGTCCAGATTTCCCGCCGTGAAGATCAGGCACTGGGTGTAGTCAAGCGGCTGCAGGTCTTTCACTCCCTGCTCCAGAAGCGACGTCGACCACTGCAAATACGTCAGCGGGTCGCGCACCGCGACCTCGCGCAGGTCCCGCGCCGAGACCTTGAGCTCCAGCAGGTTGATGATCATGTCGAGGGACGCCTCGTCGCCGAAGTAGTCCATCTCGCCGGGCAGTTGCTTCGCCACCGAACGCATTTCGGCCAAGTTGCGATTGATCGCCCACACATAACTCTCAAAGCTTTGATTTACGAGGCCCGAATCGATCAGCGTCCAGAAATCGCAAAGCTGGGGACGGTCGATGTCGTTCCCCATCTCGTCCACCGTGCGCACGCTGTGCATTTCGTCGAAGAACATGATCCCCGCCGAGCCCGACATGCGCATGATGGAGTTCGGAAACGGCGCCGCCGTGTCCATACGGATCGAGGACTTCTCGACCGCTTTACCGAGATCGACGTAACCGTAGTTCGAGCGCATCTCCAGAAGCTCCACCAAACGCAAAACGAAGCTCGACTTGCCCACGCCCGTCATACCCCAGAAGCTGATGACGGTCGGACGGCGCTGCGCTTGCGGCAGCACGAACCACGGACGCACCAATCCCATGATGTGATCGATCTGCGTGTCCAACCCCGCGAACTCGGTCTTGAGTTGCGCGGTGACCTTATCGATTGTTGCGCCCCGCGCGCGGATCTGCTCGATATCCGGAAGGCCCAGACCGCGCTTGGCTTTCGAGCTCGGACTGCGGAAGGCTTCGAGTTGCTGGATGATAGTGAGGTCGATGGAGTTCTGCATTCTCTCCGCATCGGGACATCGTCGGCATCCGTCAACGCGACAAAAGGGCGGGTCGTTTCATCGCGGGACGGAGATCGACGCTTTTGCGGACGCCCCCATCCACCACCGCCTAAGCCGTCTTTGGGCGAGACAGGACCTCGTACCCCTTCCGGTTCACGAGCACGTCTTCCTCGAAGCGCGCGCCGATGCCACGGTAGCGTCCGTAGTCGCGCGAGGCGCGTTCGTGGAAGTAAAGACCCGGCTCGATCGTCAAGGTCACGCCCTCCACCAGCTCGCGGTCCCCGTCTTGGGCGGACATCTTCGGATCGTGGACGTCAAGACCGATCCAGTGCGAGACCCGGTGCGGGAAAAGCTCTTTGAGCTCCGCTTGTTTGCGAACGATGCCCGCCGCTTTCAATCCCTCGTAAAGAACTTCTTCCGTACGGGTTTGCAGGGCGTTCATCGTCACGCCCGGCTTGACCATTTCGATCGCGGCCGTTTGCGCGCGCCGCACGATCTCGAAAACGCGTGCTTGCTCTTCGCTGGCCTCGCCGACGATCCAGGTGCTCGTGATGTCCGCGGCGTAACCTTCGAATTTGCCGCCGCCGTCCAGAAGCACCACGCCACCGCTGAGGAGCGTGCCGCGCGCATCGATGTAGTGAAGCGTGTTCGCGTGTTCGTTCGCGGCCGCGATCGTCGTGTACGCCGTCTCGCGACAGCCGTTCAGAAAAAGGGCGCGTTCGAATTCCACGCGCAGCTCCCACTCGCTCAAGCCTTCACGTAAAAGCGCGTGGGCCAGATCGTGCGCGTGACGCGAGATCCGGGCGGCTTCCCGCATCTGCGCGCGTTCGAACTCATCTTTCACCCAGCGCAGTTCGGCGAGCCGTCGCTTGACCGTCTCGTCCGCCCGCGGGATCTGAAGTTTGGCGAGATCGGTTTCGCTGATGTGGACGATGCTGTCGATACCGGTGCAGCGTGCCAGCTCGGCGCGGTCCGGCCCGGCGCCGTCGAAGGTGATCTCGCGCGGGCTGCGTTCGGGCAGGTAAAGGGTCTCGGCGTCTTGCGCCAGAACGAGGACCGCCTTCTCGCGCAGTCCGGTCAGGTAGAAAAGATTCGCGTCGAAGCCCTCCTGGAAAGAGCCCAGGGCCACCCCTTTCGCGTTTTTTTGAACCAGGTTTTGGGCCAACCGACGACGTCTCTGCTTTAGATCCGCGCGCATGGGGACCTCCTTGGGTTCCAGTTTACGCGCTTCGATCGGCGGTCTTGACGTCCGCTGTGGAAGTACCGAAAATAGGTACTATGGTTGATCATGGTACCGAAAATGTAATTAACGCCGTGAAAGAATCCCTCCGCGCGAAAGGCTGGACCTACCGGCATCTGGCCGACCGGCTGGGCCTTTCCGAGTCGGGACTGAAGAAATCCATGACCACCGGGGACCTGAGCCTGTCGCGGCTTTTCCGAATCTGCGAGATCTGCGAACTGAATCCCGCCGAGCTTCTGGCGGCGGCAGACGAACGCGGGATCGCCGCGGTGGAACTGTCCCGCGAGCAAGAGGAATTCTTGATGAAAAACCCGCGGGCGCTACGCCTTTACTGGCGTTTGAAAGTCGACGGCCTCACGCGCGCGGAATTTCAGAAACGTTACGGAGTCGCGCGCGAAGAAACCTCGCAGTGGCTCGCGAAACTCGAGCGCGTCGGTCTACTGAAGGTCAATCCCCGCGGCCAAATCGAATTCACGCACCGGGGCTCCATTCGCTGGAAAGCGGAAAGCCCGTTGGTCAAATACCTGAACGGCCTGTGGTCACGCCGCCTGATCGATCGCGCCATCGAAGGCTCGTCCACCCACGATTTCATCAATATCGCGGGGCTTCGCCTGACCGAGTCCCAACTCACCGAACTCCGCCAAGACCTGCTCACCACCTTCGAAAAGTACTCGCGCACCTCCGGCGGCCGTCCGGCCCCCGGCCACTCCGCCAAGTCCCTGGCCCTCCTGATCGCCTTCACCCCGTTCGACTTCGAGCTCTAGGGTACCACGTACCGCGTGCGGTAGATGGTACCGCACGCGGTACGTGGTACTTTCCGGAAGGTACCTGCTACCTTCTGGAAAGTAGCTGCTACCTTTTAGCGGGAGGCGATGATGGCGGCGAGGAGTGTGCGGGACTCGCGGACTTTTTTGGTGAGTTCCGGGGGGTTTTTGGCTGTGCGGAGGAGGTCTTCGGGCGCGAAGGCCAGGGTTTGGAAATGGGAGAGTTGTTGCAGGATTTGATCGCCGTGTTGGCGGCGCAAAGAGGGCGGGCCCAGCTCTAGCATTTTTTCGACTTCTTTGTGGGAGCCGCCTTGGCCCGAGATATCGCCCAGGATTTCGGCGAAGAGGTTGATCATCTCGACGCCGGCCGCGCGGTAATCGCCCGCGCCCGCGGAGGCTTCGGCTTTTTTCATGCGGCGGGCGAGGAGTTTCGTCAGATCTTTTTTCTGCTCGCGGCCCGTGAACACTTGGAAGGCGCGGACGCCCAGCGCGATGAAGCTGAAGGCGTAGAGCGCGAACAGCAGCGCCATCCGCACACCGACGTTCGCGAACAAACCCGCCCCGGCCTGGGACTCGATCATGGGTGGCGGCAGCGTCAGCTCTTTCGGTGCTTCCGGTTTTTTGTCCGAGATTCGCGCCGAAGGTAACGCATTCTTCCCCGAGCCGTTGTCGATGACCTTCAGCACCACGTTCTCGAGCGTGCGCGTATAGTACTGGTGCGTTTCGGGATTGAAGAGGCTGACCGAAATCGGCGGCACCGCCAGATCGCCCGCCTGGCGCGGAATCAGGATGAACTCGAACTCTTTGAAGCTCTGCCCGTTCTTGAAGAAACGCGACTCGCTCTTCACTTCCACCATCTCGAGGCTCGCCGGCCAATCGACCTGCGGCATCTCGATCAACTTCGCGTTCCCCGTGCCCTCGAAGCGGATCTTCAAGGTCATGGGCTGATTGAGCGTGACGATGTTGTTATCGAACTGCGCGTTCACATTGAAAAGCCCCACCGCCCCGGTGAAATCCGGCGGGCGCCCCTCGGTCGGGAGCGGCTTCACCGTGATCGGTACCCGGTCCGAGGCCTTCGTGAACGCATAGTCTTTGCCGAAACCGAAGGCCGAGGTCGGCACCTGCACGCGGCCCTTGATGCGATATTCGTCGATGATCGAGGTCCCCGCTTTGATCGGGAAGAGCGCATGCGAAGCCAGCAGCGCGCGACGGTAGACCTGACCGTTGATCACTTCCTGGCTGAACTGCAAAGCCGGAACTTCCTCGATGATCTCTTTCCAGAAGCCCTTCAGATCGGGGAACTTCGTGCGGTCCAAGGACAGAAGATTCCCGCGCACCAGAATGTACCAATTGGCGGTGACCTGCTCGCCCTCGTAGACTTCCTTTTTGTCCACTTCGGTCTGGATGAACAGAACCTCGTTGGGATTCGTGGGCAGATCGTTGTGCGCGGGCGGAGCCTGCAAGCGGCGATTCAAAAGCGCGCGGAAAAGCGCGTCCGGATCATCGAGCAGATCCTCGGGGCTGGGCATCTGCCCTTGACCGAAGGGCGATCCCCCACCCGGAGGAGGCGAAGACGGTGGCACCGCCTGATTCGCCACCGTCATGACGACGGGTTTGGTTTGGAAGAGCTTGCCGTTCACCCGTAACGAGAAGGGCGGGATCGTCAGACTTCCCGCCCGCAGCGCGATCATCATGAAGCTGTAATCCGTGCGCTGAGTGGTTTCGATCTTCCAGCCACTGGGACCGGCCCGCATGTTGGACGAGGTCGACGACGAGGTCCCCGTATTGGTCACGCGGATGCCGTCCAGATCGGGAATCGTGGGATCCTCGGCATTCACCGATTCATTCGAGATCACCGACACCGTGTACATGAACTCTTGCCCGACGCCGATCTGGCGACGATCGAGAGTTCCCTCGACGCGAATGTCCGGCTCGGCCCCGACCGCGACGCCGCCCCACAGAAGAAGCGCCGCGAGCAGAAGTTTACCAGTCTTTGCCACCGGGAGCCTCCTTCTGCTGTTGACGTTTGCCGAACTCGGCGCGGATGCGCTGCTCTTGTTGTTTCAGTTCACCGAGGATCTTGTTCACATCCGAAGGGGTCAGCTCTTCGCTGCGAAACTGGGGCTTCTGCGGCTTGTTGGGCGCGTATTGCTTCGGCGGTTGATCTTTTTCACCCTCGCCTTCGCCGTCTTTGGGATCTTGTTTCTGATCGCCCTCTTGATCCTGCTGCCCTTGACCGCCGCCGCCCCCTTGTTGAATCAAGAGTTCGATGTTGATCTTCGTCTCTAAAGACTGCGGCTCAATGTCGAGCGCGGCCTGGTAATGTTTCAAGGCGCCGTCGACGTCTTTGTTCTTCTGCGCCATGACGCCCAGGTTGTACTCGACGGCGAACTTTTCTTCGGGCGTCACGTGTGGCGACTTCAAAACCATGCCGTAAGAGGACTCGGCCTCGGGCCCGCGCTGCGAAACCTGAAAGCCAAGACCCAAGTTGTAGTGCAACTTTGCTTCCGACGGATTGTAGGAAAGCGCCGTCGTCCAACGGGAAAGCGCCAACCCCAAATCACCGCTTTCGAACGAGCTGACCGCCGCGCGGTTGTTCATGAAGGCCTGCACCGAGGCTTTCTCTTGCGCTTCGAGTTTCAAAGACTCCGGCAAAAGGAGCCAAACCAAACCGAGGACGAAAATCGTGGTCAATGCGGCCAGCAAAATTCTCATGATGCACTCACCTCGAAGCGGCCCTTCCAAAGACGGCCGACGGCGTGACGTTCCCCCAACAGCAGCTCGATCAAGGCCAACACCAAGGCGGCCCACAACAGGATCGTGAACTTCTCGTCGTACTGGGTGACGACGCGGGAATCGAATTCGGTTTTCTCGAGGCGATTGATGTCTTCCACCACCTCGTTGATGTGGCTGCCGCCGAAGCTCGAGTGATAGAACGAACCCTGCCCCGCTTGCGCGAGCGCGCGCAAAGCATCGCCCTTCACCTGACTGACGATATCTTGATTCGAGCCGGGAGTTTTCTTGTAGCCACGCAAAAAACCCAGCGAGTCGCGCTGCGGGATCACGCCGCCCGTCTCGGTTCCGTAAGCCAAAGCGAAGATGCGCACGCCTTCCGCGGTGAGTTTCTTCGCGGCTTCCAGCGCGCCTTGCTCGTGATCCTCACCGTCCGAGGCCACCAAGATCACCCGAGTCACGCGCGTCGTGGGATCATCCTGCTCGCCGCCACGCTTGAAAGCGGCGACGGCCTCTTCGATGGCGCGCGAAAAATTCGTCCCCTGCGCGCTGACCGACTGCGGGGACAAAGAATCCAGATACATCTTCAGCGCGTTCGGATCGGTCGTCAGCGGCGAGAGCAGGGCCGCCGAACCCGCGAACGCGATGACGCCGATCTTGTGACCCGGCAGACGCTCCACCATGCGCGACAACTCGATCTTCGCCTGAGTCAACCGATTGGGTTTCAAGTCCTCGGCCATCATGGATTCCGACACGTCGACGAGCAGCATGAGCTCCACGCCCGCCGACTTCACTTCGGCGGAACTTTGTCCCGCCTGGGGCCGCGCCAACGCGAAAACCATCAGCACCAGCACGAGCGTCATCAGGATGTTTTTCGTCAGCCGTTTGCGTTTGGAAACGCTGGAGGTCAGAAGCGGCGAGAGCTTCGCGCCGAAGGCCGATTGCAAACGTCGTGCGGCCAAACGCGCGGTCGCGATCACGATCACCCACAGAATCGGTAAAAGCCACAGCCACTGAAACGCATCGTGGTTTTCAAAGCGAAACATTACGGATTCCTCCGCAGCCAAGTTTGGCCCAAGATCCAACCCGCGCCGTAAAGCAGAATCGCCCAGGTCAGCCACTCTTGAAAGAGTTCTTCGTAGCGGGTGAATTTGTTCTCTTCGACTTTGGTTTTTTCCAGCGAATCGATGGCCGAGAACACGCCCCGCAGGGAGTCCTCACGAATCGCGCGGAAGTACTTACCGCCCGTCTCGGAGCCCATGCGGCTCAAAAGGTCGTCGTTCACGGTGCTCTCGAACGGCTGGTAGGTCTTGATCTGCCGTCCGGTGATGTCATTCGTATAAACCGGAATCTGCGTGGGGCCGTCTTTCCCCAAACCGATGGAGTAGACCTTGATGCCGTAACCCTTCGCGATCTCGAGGCCCGTTTCGGGATCGATGGTGCCCGAGTTGTTTTCACCGTCCGTCAGGAAAATCATGACCCGGCTTTTCGCCGTCGACTCACGCAAGCGGCCCGCCCCGTTCGCCATGGCCACCCCGATCGCGGTCCCGTCTTTGATGCGGGCTTGGCGCGCGGTCGTGATCTCGCCGATGCGGGAAAGCAGCAGCTCGTAATCCAGGGTCAGCGGCACCAGCGTGAAACTTTCCCCGGCGAAGATCACGATCCCGATGCGGTCCGAGGTCCGCGCCTTCACGAAGTTCGCGATGGTTTCTTTCGCGGCCTCGAGGCGATTCAACGGCTTCATATCCTCGATCAGCATCGAGTCCGAAACGTCCAGGACGATCATGATGTCGATCCCCTCGACGTTTCTTTTCGTCATCACCGAGGATTCCTGCGGACGGGCGAGCGCCACGATCATGAATCCGATGGCGACCGCCTTCAAAAGCATCGGCAGATGGACAAGACGTCCCCGCAGCGAAGGTTTCACGCCCTTCAGCGCGCGCACGGACGAAAAGTGCAGGCTCGCGATCTTGTCGCGACGACGCCACCACCAATACAGAAGAACCAGCGCCAGCACGAGCAGAAGCGAAAAGACCCACGGGCTCTGGAAGGCGAAAACCGGCTGACCCGAACTGATCATGCCTCCCTCGCCTTCAAGGTCTGCGCGAGGTCCACCCACTCGCGCACCAAACGTGAGATCTGCTCAAGATCGGCGCCACGCACGCGGGCCTCGTTGTCCAATGCACGATCCAGCTCACGCAAAACCTGCCCGAGCTTTTGCAGTGCCGCCGACTCCGGCCCCAAGACCGGCGCGAGCTCGGCCAGGGTCTTCGAGGTGGTCAAACGCTGGGCAGGGATCAAATAGGTGCGGGTCAGAAAAACGCGGAAGTGCGAATTCAACGCGCGCAAGATGTCCGCAAGGGGCGCGCCGTCGCTCGACGCTTTGGGATCCGTCAGAAAAAGGTACTGACGGGTCAGGGCGCGCAGCTCGCGGTAAAATTCGGGCGCGGGCGCCGACTGGTACGAGCGGTCAAGCACCTCGTTCAGAAGTTTCACCCGCCGACGTTTCCGAAAGACACCCGCGAGCAGCCCGGCCACGAGCACGCCCACCAGGATCGCGATGGCCGCCGCGAACATCCACGGGAAGAACGTCATCGGCCCCAGCGGGGGGTAGGGCTCTTTCATCGGCGCTTCCGGATTTTGCACCGAGGCCACTTGAAACTTGATGTTGTTCAGAACGACCGAGTTCTGCGCGTCGGTCAGCTGCACGGCTTTGAGTTCGTGGGGACCGACGACGTAGCTGATAACTTCCAGCTCCGCCGCGCCGGCGCCGGAGGGTTTGAAGGCGACGAGTTTCAGTTTGTGTTTGTCGGCCTCGTCCAAACGCAACTCGAGGGATTTTTCATCCATGGCGGGCCAGGCGCCTTCGCAATGAAGAACGAAGCGCGCGCCCACGGTCAGGCCGGGATTTTCTCCGTCTGCGGGCGGGGCATTCACTTGGCAGTTCACGTCCGCCATTTAGCCCTTCCGTCTTTCGAAGAACGAGATCAAGGGATCGACGTAACTGCCGCTGGCATCGACATCGACGCGATCGACCTGACTTTGACGAAGCATGCGGTCACGCACGTCTTGACGTTTCAGCTGATCCGCCTTGAACGCCGCACGAAATGCCGACGACGAGGTATCCACGGTCACGATCTCGCCCGTTTCCGAATCTTGGACTTCAAGCAGCCCCACGTCCGGAAGCTCACGCTCGGCCTTGTCGCCAACGACGATGGCGACCACATCGTGCTTACGCCCCAGAAGCCGCAGCCCTTGTTCGTAACCTTCGTCCTGAAAGTCGCTCATCAAAAAAACGAGCGAGCGTTTTTTCAGGATGCCCGCCAGATGCTGAACGGCCGCGTTCACGCGCGTTTTGCGGCTGCGGGGTTTGAAGTAGTACAGATCGCGCAAAATCCGCTGCACTTGACCCCGCCCTTTTTTAGGCGGGACGAAATGCTCGACGACATCCGAGAACAGAAGAAGTCCGACCTGATCCTTGTTCCGCGTCGCCGAAAACGCGAGCAGCGCCGCGAGGTGGGTCATCGCCTCGCCCTTCACCAGCTCATTGGAGCCAAACTCGGTCGAGGCGCTGACGTCGACCGCGAGGATGACGGTCATCTCGCGCTCTTCGTCGAATTTTTTGATGAAGGTCTTTCCCGTACGCGCGGTCAGCGTCCACGAGATCGTGCGGACGTCGTCGCCGGGCACGTACTCGCGAAAATCGGCGAAAGTCATCCCCTGGCCCTTAAAGACCGTGTGGTATTCGCCCGCGAAAACGTTGTTCACGAGTTTGCGGGTGCGAATCTCCAGCAGTTTGACTTTCTTGATGACCTCCGCCGGAACTGACACTCTACGGCACCTCGATGTGGCTCAGGATCTCTTTCACCATTTGATCGGACTTGATGCTTTCGGCTTCGGCTTCGTAAGTCAGGATCAAGCGGTGACGAAGGACGCCGTAGGCGATGGCCTTCACGTCTTCCGCCGTGACGTAACCGCGTCCGCGCAGGAACGCGTGCGCCTTCGACGCGCGGATCAGCGCGATGGAAGCCCGGGGCGAGCCGCCCACCGAAATCAGATTCGCGACATTCCCCAGACCGTAGTCGGCGGGCTTACGGGTCGCCATGACGATCTCGACGATGTAGTTCTTCACTTTTTGGTCGACGTAGATCTGATCCACGCGGTCCGAAGCGCGCAGGAGCTCTTCGCGCGAGATGATCGGCTGAATTTCGTGGCGCTCGTCGCGGCCCATGCGGTTCACGATCTCGAGCTCATCGGATTTCGTCGGATAGTCGACATGGATCTTGAACATGAAGCGGTCCATCTGCGCCTCGGGCAGCGGATAGGTTCCTTCTTGTTCCAGCGGGTTCTGCGTCGCGAGCACAAGGAACGGGCGCTCCAGTTTGTAGGACTCATCCCCGATGGTGACTTGTTTTTCCGCCATCGCTTCAAGCAGCGCCGACTGCACCTTCGCGGGCGCACGGTTGATTTCATCCGCCAGCACGATGTTGGTGAAGATCGGGCCCTTCTTCGGCGCGAATTCACCCGTCTTCGGATTGAAGATCATGGTTCCGATCAAATCCGTGGGCAGCAGATCCGGCGTGAACTGAATGCGCTGAAAATCCAGGCTGATCGCTTTGGAAATGGACGAGATCGTGAGCGTTTTCGCCAGACCCGGCACGCCCTCGAGCAGCACGTGACCACCGGTCAAGAGCCCCATCAAAATCCCCTCGAGCATCTCTTTTTGCCCGACGACAACTTTGCCGACTTCACTCATCATACGGTCGACGAACTGAGATTCTTGTTTTATCGCGGCGTTCAGCGCTAAGATGTCCACATCCATGCGGTCTCCTTGGGATCGAGCAAATGAATCAGAGAACTATGTTCTCTGATCCACGAGCATCAAGGGACTGTTAACGCGAGGCACGAAATGCGAATACCCATTCTGGCACTCAAACTCTTCGGCGTGATCATGTTCCTGAGCCTCTTCATTTTGTTCATCGGCTACCAGATGGGGCACCGCTGGGGACTTCTGATGGGCCTGGCCGTCGCCATCGGCTGGATCTTTCTGCTGTGGCGAAGCGACGAGGCGGGCTGGCTTGATTTCTTTCAACCCTCGAAGCGTCTGCGCGGCCAAGACAGCTGGGGCCTTCTGACCAAAGTCGAGATCGCCTCACGGCGTCTGCACATGAATGCGCCGGAGCTTTACCTCGTGCAGTCACGCTCGAGCTTTCTGCTCTCTTTATCGCTGGGCCTTTCACGCGAAGTTCTTTTGATCAGCCAGCCCGTGCTGGATCATTTCACGAATGACGAGATTGAGGCGCTCATTTCGGCCGAGCTCTCTTCATTATGGTTACGTCGCCGCTTCCGCTACCGTTGGTTTCAGTGGGTGGCCCGTTCGGTGGTCAAAGCCGCCGAAAGCATCGATCGGCTGATTCCCTTCGCGGGGCGCGCGATGATCTTCACCCGCCTGGCCCTTCCCGTTTCCAAGGTGCTTTTGAAGCTCAGCTTCTGGAACAACTTCGAGGCCGAGCGTGACGAGATGACCCTTTCCCTCGTGCCCGAAAGGCGCGCGTTCGCGTCGGCGCTGTGGAAATTAATGTCGCTGAGCCAAGTGCATCCGCTCAAAATCCCGGCGGGCTCGGAGCATCTGTTCTTGGTGAACCCCTCGCGCCGCGAGATCGAAGGCCAAATTCTGCGCTTCCACTCGCCCCTGAACCAACGTATGCGTCGCATCCTCGGCGCCGAATCGGTTTAGGCCAGTTCACGTCCCGCCGAAGGCGGGCTAGTTCCACCTTGGCACTCGACTCGCCGCAATCCGAGCCATAGCGCCTTTTTATGCCAAAATGGGATAACCCGTCGCATTGACATCCCGTGCATGACACCCAGAATTTCACTGGCGTAAAACGGAACTCATATCGAGGAGGCCACTTCTGATGGAAGCCAATTTTTCCGTCCTGGTGATGTCGATCGCGTCGAGCGCGGCCATCACTCTGGGACTGACCCCGGATCCGCAAACGAACAAAACCGAAACGAATCCCGAGATGGCTCGATTCAACATCGACCTGCTCGTGATGCTCAAAGAAAAAACCCAAGGTCGCCTGAGCCCCGACGAAGAGAAGCTCATGGCCGCAATCCTTGGCGATCTGCAGTTGAAGTTCATGCAGCTCAAAAACACCCCCAACGCGGGAGCCCCCAAGTGAGAAGTTTCGTCCTCTCCATCGTTTTCGCGATCGGTGCCGCTTCACTTTTGATTCTTCCCGGCGAAGGCCTTTGGGCGCAGAAGAAAGAACCCTACGCGATCAAACTCGGCGATCCACTTCCGGGCAACGCGTTCATCGAGCTCAATAAACTCGTGAATCCGGCCGTCGTGAACATCTCGACGACCCAACGCCAAGTCGTTCCCCGCGCGAACCGCGATCCTTATTTCGATATGCTCGAGCAGCTGTTCGGCGGACGCGCGCAGCGCCGGCCCGCGCAGTCGCTGGGTTCGGGATTTTTGATTCGTGAGGATGGGCTTATCATCACGAACAATCACGTCATCGACGGCGCGGACATCATCCAGGTCCAAGTCGGCACGAGCGATAAGTTAATGGACGCGACCGTCATCGGCAAAGACGGCCGCACCGACATCGCGCTGATCAAAATCGAAGGCAAAGGCTATCCGGTTTTGAAGCTCGGCAATTCGTCGACCACCGAAGTCGGCGAATGGGTCGCGGCCTTCGGAAATCCGTTCGGCCAAGCGCATACGATGTCGAAAGGGATCATCTCGGCGAAAGGCCGCGACATCTCTGAAATCAACCGCTTCCCGCTGCTGCAAACGGACACCCCGATCAACCCCGGAAACTCCGGCGGTCCCTTGGTGAATTTGAAGGGCGAGGTCATCGGCGTGAACGCGGCGATCGATCCCCGCGCACAGAACATCGGCTTCGCGATCCCCATCGACGAGGTGAAGGGCGTCCTTCCGCTCTTGGAAAAAGACGGCCGCATCCGCTCGGGATACTTGGGCGTGGTGCTGGCGGATCTGGATCCGCGCATCGCCAGCGAGCTCGGCATGGAAAACCTGAACGGCGCCATCGTCGCGCAAGTCGAGCCGAAGGGCCCGGCCTCCATCGCGGGACTGACTCCTTATGACGTGATCGTCGAGTTCAACGGCAAAAAAGTGGAAGACTCGGGATCGCTCCGCACCATCGTCGCCGATACGCCCGTGGGACAGAAAGTGCCCGTGAAGGTCGTGCGTGACGGAAAAAATCGTTCCCTGAGCGTCGCCGTGGGCGAGCGCCCAGAAGCGCCGACCGCACGTCGCGTCCCCCGCAAAGAGCATCGCGGAACGACGGCGCCGCACGATTTGGGTTTCACGGTTTCGGATATGAACGCGAATCTGCGCAAGGATTTCGAGATTCCCGAAGACGTGAAAAAGCCCGTCGTGATCGACATCTCGCGTGGCTCGGCCGCGGCGCAAGCCGGACTTTTGCCCGGTGACGTGATCCTGGATATCAACCGCCGCGAGGTCCACTCGTCCGCGGACGTAATGAAGGGGCTGAAGAAGGGCACGAACACCCTGCGGGTCTTCCGCCAGGGCACGGTGCTTTTCTTGATGATCCGCGCGTAATTTCGCCTCTCCCTGAGACGTTTTCCGAAAAAGGCCCCGATGACCTTCATCTGGGGCCTTTATTTTTGGGGCCTGATTTCCGACAATAATCTCGTGGAAATCCGTCGTCTTACTCGCCCCCTCACGCTTTTTCTGCTGGTCACGCTGTGGCTGCTGATCGGCGTAAAAGCCTTCGCGCAGCTTTCGGCGCGTCCGCTGAAACTGCAAAGCGAGCAGCTTCTGCTCGCCCAAAGCAAGGGCCTGGGACTTTCCAAAGTCATGACCTACTATCCGCGCGGCCAAAAGGCGACCGATTGGCAGATCCGCTTCGAAATCCTGCGTGCGGCCGGCGACGATCACGTCGCCAAAGCCCGCAGCGACTGGGCCGCGGCCAATGAGTCCCGTGGCAATGACCGCTACGCGGGCGCGCAGCTGCTCGTCACCAAATCCGGCAAGTCGGTTTTTCTGGATCAGTACCGCACCGACAACAATGTCGTGGAAAGCATCGTCACCCGTTACTTCCAAGCGACGGACGGACTCGTGATCTACCGCTGGACCCGCCGCATGCCGTCCGCCCGCCTGCCCGCCGACGCCAGCGCGCGCCACTTAGAGGTCATGCGTTTCATCGAACGTGAACGTCAAAAACGCGTGGACCTTCTGACCGACTTCGCGACCAAAAAGGACGTCCCACTCATGGAGCGTGACGATCCCATGGGCATGAAGTCACTCCCCGCGAAACCCAAATCCCAGCCTTGACGGCATAAGGCCCTCGGGCAGACTGACGGAATGGAACCGCGAACCCTTTCCAAACCCCAGCGCTCGGCCTCGGTGAAGTTCATCTTCGCGACGATTCTGCTCGACGCTTTGGGCATCGGCCTTCTGATTCCGGTGATGCCCGACGTGATCCGTCGGTTTTCCCAAGATCCGCAAGTCGTGAACACCTACTTCGGATACTTCGTCGCGGTCTACGCGCTGATGCAGTTCGTGGCGTCGCCGATCCTGGGCTCGCTATCGGATCGTTACGGCCGTCGTCCGGTGCTGCTCCTTTCGCTTTTGTGCGCGGGCCTCGATTATCTGCTGATGGTCTTCTCGCCGAATCTGTGGGTACTGTTTTTGGGCCGCGTGATCTCGGGACTGACCGGCGCGTCGATGACGGTCGCGAGCTCCTACATGGCCGACGTCTCGACGGATGAAAACCGTTCGGCGAACTTCGGGATGATCGGCGCCGCGTGGGGGATGGGCTTCATCTTCGGGCCTGCGCTCGGCGGACTCATCGGCGAGTACGGTTTCTATTGGCCCTTCGTGCTGGCGGCGATCATGAATTTACTGAACTTCGCGTTCGGTTATTTCATCTTGCCCGAGTCCCTTCCCGAATCTCTACGCCGTCCCTTGGATGCGTCGAAGCTGAATCCCTTCGCTTCGCTGGCGAAAATCCTGCGCCCGTCGCCAATCTCGGCGCTGGTGTACGTGTTTTTCCTGTTGTTCCTGGCGGGGAACAGTCACCCGGCGATCTGGACGCTTTACTCCGAGTACAAGTTCGACTGGAGCGCGCAGGATGTGGGCTTGTCGCTGTCGTTCGTCGGCCTAACGATGGCGTTCTCGCAAGGTTATCTGACCCGCGTGGTGATTCCGAAATTCGGCGAACGCCGTTCGATGATGATCGGTTTGGTCTTTTACTTCATCGGGTTCCTGTGCTGGGCGCTGATCACGCAGGGCTGGATGGTTTACGTCGTGTCGGCGGCGACGATCTTGGCGGGAATCACGATGCCGGCGCTGCAGTCCATCGTCACCGCGCACGTTCCCGCCGACCGTCAGGGCGAGCTGCAAGGGAGTTTGATCTCGCTGGGGTCGCTCGCGGCGATCTTCGCGCCGCTCCTGTACACCTGGCTCTTCACCACGTTCACGGGGCCGAACGCCGTGGCCGAGTTCCCGGGCATGCCCTACTTGGTCGCGGGCGCGATCTGCGCCCTGTGCGCGCCGGTCTTGATGATCGCGCTCCGGCGCCTGCCGGTGGCGGGGAAAGCGGAGTAAGCACCCCACGACGCCTCATCCCGGGCCACCCCTTCACCCCAGCTTGGGCTTGCGGTCAATCCCCCGTCTCGCCTTGGGGCACGGACGGATTCGGGCTCGGTGCCCCAGCCCCGAACGTGCTAAATTGATGAAAGGCAAAGGGGGAACCTCGTCATGGGCAAACGTTCTTTATCGATTTGGGGTTTAGGCGCCATCGGGCTCGTCATATTGTTCGCGTTCCAGAACTGCGCGAATCCCAACGCCAACTTCGACCTCCGGGCCAAGATGGGAACCGCGGGCCAATCGGATGACATCTTCGGACAGGGTGATCCCGTCGACAACGGCAACCCCACAAACATCGTCTGCGATCCTTTCGCGACGACCGACAAAACTTCGCCCGGCTTGAAGGCGGCTCTCTACATCTACGAGGGTAAAAATCCCGAGAAAGAGATCGACAACCTGAGCGACATCTTCTCAAAGGGTAAAAAGATCGAGGACACCGCCGTCTACTTCTCACGCCTGTACGTACCGACCCGCGCCTGGACCAGCGGCTTCGAAAACCAAGGTGGACAGAAGCTGGAGAACTCGAAGGGCGAAACCCTGATCGAGTGGTTCGGTCTGCGTTTCGAAACGCTCATCAAGCTGAACGACAACGACGACGAAGGCTACTACCAGCTCGCGACCATTTCCGATGACGGCAGCGTCGTCGAGGTCGACAAAGACGGCAAAGGCTTCAAACGTATCGTCGACAACGACGGCGAGACTTCGACCCGTATGCGCTGCGGTGGCTACGTCTACCTGAGAAAAGGGGACCGTCTGCCCGCGCGGATCGCGTACTTCCAAGGTCCCCGCGTCGAAATCGCGCTGAACCTGCTCTGGCGCAAAGTCGAGCCGGGCACAACGCCTTCGTCGCAGCACTGTAATACGAACGACAACTTCTTCTCGGGCGGAAAAGACGGCAAAAAAATGTCGGACCTGAAGAAGCACGGCTGGAAAGTGATGGAGACGACCAACTTCGAACTGAAGGAAAAGGTCGCCGTCGACTGCTCGAAGTAATCGAGCCCCCATTCCTGATTTTGCCGAAAGAGCGCCCACCCGGGCGCTTTTTTATTTGGTATCGAGCGCTTCGAGGATCTTGGCCGCGCCCCAGCTGAAGGGCATCTCCGAGCGGTAAAGCAAGGTCTCGAAGGCCTCGAGCGATTCGGGATCCAGCACCTCGGGAATGGCGCCGTAACTGGCGCAGACCTCATCCAAAAGTCGGAAGATGCGTCGGGCCTCTTCGTCGTCGCGCACAAGCTTTGCGGTTTTCGCCGTCTCGGCGGCCAGCCACGTCCAGCACAGGCGATCGTGATAGTGCCGTAGACCCACGGCCTTCGTGAAGAAGCTGACCTGATCTTCGGCGTATTCGGGATCCACCGGCACGCCGGGAAGTTTCGCGCGGTGATAGACCGGATGATCCTTTAGCGCCTTCCAGAGCTTTTCGGCGACGTCCGTCTTTCCCGCGACGACCGCATCCTGGATGCGGAAAAGATGCGTCTCGAGCGAGACCTGTCGTTCCCCGCGACCGACGGAATGCAGGCTGAGCTCGGGGCGCAGCACTCCGGGCATGAACTCTTGATGGAAAACGATTTCGAATTCCAGAAGCGCTTCTTTTTCGATCCAGCCGCGACTGACGGCATCGCGCAGAACCCGCAAGACCAGATAGTTCACGAAGTCGCGCGGGCCTTCGCGGCGGGCGCTGTCCTGCCAGTCGCTGTAGGCCGTTTGCGGAATGGGGCGCGTGAAATCATCGCTCAAACGCTCGTAGAATTTCACGATACGTTTGATGGCTTCGACGTTGGCTTCGGTCGCGGGCATCCCCGCTTGCAGCGACGCCAAATACAAAAGCGCGCCCCCATCGTAGGCGAGCGTGCGGTGTTCGCCCAGATACTCGCGCCGCAAAGGGGTTTTCAGCACGCGGCTGGGCGTATGGCGCGGCAGAATCCGGCGCCCCAAGGTCCACCGCAAGACTTTCAGCGCGGAACGTTCGTTGTCGAGAAGACGCGGGACCCAACCTTCGGGAGTCACCGCATCGAGCAGAAGCTGCAGATGATTTTGCGCGACGTCGCGCGCGCCCATGGCCAGAAGCCCCGGGACCGCGAAGCAGAAGTCCCGAGTCCACAGGCTCGCGAACTGATGCCCGCCCGCGCGCAGGGCCGGGCCCTGCGCGGTGGTGATCAGATTCGCCCTAAGGCTCGAGGTCGCGACCGTTTGTAACCGCGTGGGGTTCCACTCCATGGCCCCCATCGTATTTTTTGAACTCGAGTTTGGCAAACAACTCGTAAGCGCAGGGCACGACGTAAAGGGTCAGGATCGTCGAGACGATCGTTCCGCCCAAAATCGCGAAGGCCATGGGCTGACGGGCCTCGAAGCCCGGGCCGGTCGGCATCGCCAGCGGGATCGCCCCGATGAGCGTCGCGAAGGTCGTCAGCAAGATCGGACGCAGACGGATCGGGCAGGCCTCAAGCAAGGCTTCGCGCAGGGATTTGCCCTCCATGCGGACGTGGTTCGTGAACTCGACCAGAAGGATCGAGTTCTTTTTCGCAAGCCCCATCAAAACGACCGTTCCGATCATCGAGTACAAATTGACCGACATATTCGTCGCCCACAGCGCCAGCAAAGCGCCGCTGATGGAAAACGGCAGCGCGAGCAGAACCGTGATCGGATGGATGAAGCTATTGAACTGCGACGCCAGAATCATATACGCGGTCACGATCCCGAGGACGAGCGCGAAGTAGATCGACGCGAAGGACTCGTTGAAACCTTGCGACGCCCCTTCCAAGTGGAAGCTGTAACCGTCAGGCAGTTTCTCGAGGGCGATCTTCTGCGAGGCCTCGAGGGCTTTCGCCTGCGACGCTCCGGGAGTGAGGTTGGCGAAGATCGAGATCGCGCGGCTGCGGTTCACGCGATTCAGCGATAGGATCGCCGAGGACTTTTCGATGTCCACGAAACGTCCCAGCGGGAAGGTTTCGCCGTTCAAAGTGCGCACGGGAATCTGCGCGAGCTCTTGCGGGTTCTGGCGTTCCGCTTCTTCCAAACGCACGCGGATATCGTATCGACGACCGTCGGCGGTGAAATACCCCTGCCGCACGCCGCCCGCGGCGCCCTGAACCGTGGTGCCGATGGCCTCTTGGGTCACGCCCGCGATGGCCGCGGCTTCACGTTTGGGTTTAAAGACAAGTTCGGGAACGCCTTCACGGAAATCCATATCGGCGTCGGTCATCAGCCCCGTCTCGCCCATGGCCACGCGGATTTCCTCGGCGGCTTTCTTCAGAACCTTCAAATCAGGACCCCGAATATTGAACGCCACGGGCTGCGCCCGTCCGGTCGTGAGTCCCCGCGAACTCGCGTCGCGGAAGTTCAGGCGCACGCCCTTCAGCCGCGCCGAGAGCTCCTTACGGGCCTTCGCCATCCAGTCGACGTGGGTGATATCGCGCTTTTCACGAGGGACCAGCGTGATCCCACCGAAGCCCGCGTTCGTTCCCGCTGAAGGCCCCCCCGCCCCGAGGGACAGGAAGTATTTCTCAACGAGTGGATCGCCCTTCAGATACTCTTCAACCACGTCGCCGATCTTCACCGTTTCGGGAAGCGCGGTGCCTGGCGCCAGCTGGAAGTTCATGAAGACGAAGCTCTGATCCTGCATGGGGACGAACTCTTGGCGCAAAGAGCGGTAAATAAAGAGCGAAGCGCCGAAGAAGACGAAGGCCGCGATGATCGTGAGCCAACGCACCTTCAGGGCCCAGACCAGCGAAGTCCGGTAGGACTTCGCGAAGAAATCCCACATGGGATCGACCCGGCGCTCGAGCCAAGTGGGCTTGAGTTCGCCTTTGCCACCCATCGCCGCGCAACGCATGGGCGTGATGGTGATCGCCTCGATCAAGGACAGCATGACGGCGGCGGACATCGTCACGCCGAACTGGAAGAAGAAGCGGCCGATGAAGCCTTCCATGAAGACGACCGGGATAAAGATCGCCACGACCGACAGGCTCGTCGCGACGGCGGCGCCCACGATCTCTTTGGAACCGTCCAGCGCCGCGGTGATCGCGTCTTTCCCCATCTTTCGATGCCGGACGATGTTTTCGAGCATCATGATCGAGTCATCGACGATGATCGAAATCGCCAGCGTCAGCGCCAGCAGCGTAAACAAGTTGAGCGTCATGCCCGAGAACAAAAGAACCGCGAAAGTTCCGAGTACCGAAGTCGGGATCGATAGCCCGACGTTGAAGCCGTACGAGAAACGTCCCAGCAGAATGAAGCAAAGAAGCGCCGTGAAGATCCCGGCGAGCATCAGCTTTTCTTGCGTCGTCTTCACGGTCTGTTCGGTGAAGATGGTGTAATCGACGTTGACGCCGATCTTCACGTCATCGGGAAGCGATTGTTGGATCTCGGCGATTTTCTTTTTCACCGCCTCGCCAACAACGAGCTCATTGGTCCCGCGCTGCTTTTTAATGGACATCGCCAGCGCGCGCACGCCGTTCACTTTGGCGATCCGCTTCACTTCCGAAAGACCGTCTTCGATACGGGCCACGTCACGAATACGGATCGGCACGCCCAGGATGGGATTCCCGCCCCGGGATTGGATGCGGATCATCTCGATCTCGGCCACGCTCGAGGCTTCACCGAGGGTCCGCATGGTCCATTCCAGATCGGGAGTTTCGAGCGTTCCCGCCGAAACCTCCACGTGCTGCTCGCGCAAGGCGCGTAGGACGTCCAGCACCGTCAGGTCATAGCGCTTCAGTTTTTTGCCGTCGATCCAGACGCGCAAATTGCGATCCCCGAAGCCGCCCAGCTGCACTTCGCCGACGCCCGTGACCTGCTGGAACTGATCCAGGATGTAGGTATCCATCAAACGGACGAGCTCGATATAAGGAGTCGTCGTCGCCGACACCCCCAGGAACATGATCGGGTCTTCCTCGGGATTCGACTTTCGAATGATGGGCCGGTCGGCCAAGGGCGGGAAGCGAATCTGACTGAGCGCCGTCTGCACGTCCTGAAGGGCGCCGTCCAGATCGCGCGAAAGTTCGAACTCCAAACGGATGTTCGCCGAGCCCTGACGGACGCCGGCGCGAACTTCTTTGATCCCCTCAACCGTCAAAACCCGCTGCTCGATACGGTCGACGATCTCGGACTCCATGATCTCGGGGGCGGCGCCCTCGTAGGTCACGTTGATGTCGAGGATCGGTTGATCGACGTCAGGAAGCATCGAGACCCCGAGACGATTCAACGAGATCGCCCCGAAGATCATCATCGCCGACATCAACATCCATGCGAAAACGGGATTGCGGATCGAGATAGCCGAGAAATTCATTCCGCGGTTCCTTTCAGATCAGTGGGCGCTTTGCCTTCAAGCCACAAAACTTCCCAAGAGAGCAGATCGATATCGAACTTCAGGTTGTCGTAGGCGCGCTTCGACTCCCAATAGAGGTTCTCTTGCTGGACGACCTCGAGCAGACCGATGGTGCCGTTGCGGTAGTCAGCTTGAAGCGCTTTCCAAGCGCGATCCGAAGCTTCAACCGCTTTACCGAGTTCGGTGTATTGCTTTTGCGTCCCGCCGAGCGTCGTCAGGCGGCGCTGAAACTCTTCCGTCGTCAGACGGCGCGACTCGGCCAGACGCAGTTCTTCGGCCTGACGATTGAGTTCACGGTCACGACGCTGGGTGAGGTTCAGTTCCTCGAGGTCAAGTGTCCACGTCAACTGCACGCCCGCATCCCAACGAAGTGAGTTCTGGAAGGTCGCGAAGCTGTCGTTGCGGTAAGGATAGTAGTTGCCGACGAGGCTCAGCTCGGGCCAGAGGTTGCCTTCGATGAAGTCGACTTCTTCCTTCGCGCGCTTTTCGTTCAAGATGCGCAGCTGGATGTCGGGACGCGAATCCATTTGCGGATCGTTCCGCGTCGCCGAGACCGCCGGCGCCGGCACTTCGAGTTTCCCGAGATCCGCGATGCCGCTCATTTGCTGCAGGAACAAACGTCCGACCTGCACCTGCGCGCGCAGCTGCTCGATCGCGGCGAGCGCCGTCTGGCGCTGGCCGATGGTCGTCGCCTGATCCGCGCGGCGCGAGCGGCCCAGCTGGACGCGGCGATTGATTTCGTTTTGCCGACGTTGCAAGACGCCTTCGAGCTCTTCGTAGTTCGCGAGCGCTTTTTCCGCGCGCAGCACATTGTAGTAGGCTTGCGTGAGCGTCCACCAGATGTTCCAGCGGGTCTGCTCTTCGGCGGTCTTCGCGCGCGACAGATCGATGTTCGCGATCGCGATCCCGTTCGTCAGCGCCCCGCCGCGGAAGAGCGGTTGCGAGAGCCCCACCCGCGTGAGCGTCGACGTCTCGAGATTCGATTGACCGTCACGGCCTTGGTAGGTGTAGTTCCCGCCCGCATTCAACTGCGGCCCAAGCTTCGAGCGCGCGCGCGAAAGATTGTTCGCGGATTGCTCAACCAGGATCTTTTGCACGGCGATGCTTTCCGAACGCTGCAGAGTTTTCTGGTAGATGTCTTCCAACGTCGCGGCCCCCGCAGACGAAGGCTGGATCGCACCCAGCGTCGTGATCAAGGCCAAGGTGGTCGCGAAGTGGGTGGTGAAGTCGGCACTGAAAAAGCCTCGAATTTTCATTCCGTCAGATTAGAGGAAGCCCTCGCTCTTGGCCAGCGCTCGTTCAAAACCTGACCAAGAACAGCTTCGGAAATTCGACTATGGAAAAGTGATGGAGCCGGAAGCTACGATCACGACTCCGACTATGGGGCAGTGCCGTTTTGGGAGCGGCCTAAAAGTTGAGGCCGTGCATGACGTGACATCTCTTGACGCCGCGAGGGAGGGACTCGCCGGAGGAGTTCCCGGGGTACCCCATGGTCGATCGCGGGACGGGAACCTGCTGCGAGTAACGCTTTGCCGCGCGCAGCTCCAGAAGCGCTTGCGCCAGCAGATCGCGATTCACCGATCCCGGATCCGCTTTCTGCTCGGCGAAGAAGCGGCGAAGCTCGCTGTTCGGATCTTGCAACTCGCTGATGTAACGGCCGATCGCCCTTTTATCCGCGGCGCCGAAACGAGAGACCCGATCGTCGAACGCGTTGAATGCACCGTGCACAAGCCCGACCGCGCGGTCCCCGATCTTGCGGTCATACATCTCTTGGTCGAAGTCCTTCTGATTTCCGATAACGTTCAAAAACGGTAACCCGTGATCGAGCGACATCTGCGTCAGATTTTTGCCCTCCAGCACGACGGGTAAGGTCGCGCGGCTGACCATCGCCTCAAACAACGCAGGCGGCGTCGCTCCGATATGGACCGCCAGCACTTCGCGCGGCGCCAGCTCGGAGATCCGCGACACGACGGCATTCCCGGTCGC